>NZ_JBHXNW010000007.1:24349-117869 GCF_042717365.1 Streptomyces sp. NPDC058534 | reverse complement strand
ACCCCCCCGGCATGGGGTTGCCCCCCCCCCCCACCCCGCCCCGGGCCGGGCCGCCGGGGGGGCGGGCCCCTTCGCTCGTGTCACGCGCTCACTCGGAGGCCGGGTTGCCCGTCGAGACCTTGAGCTGGATCTCCGGCATGTCCTCCGGGTCGACGTCCGTGCCGGCCGCCGGGAACTGGTCCCGGATCGAGCCCTCGCCGTACGTGTTCTCGTCGACCTCGACGACCTTCATCCGCCAGCCGGCGGCGTTGAAGCACTCCTTGACCGAGCCGATGTACTTGAACGTGAAGTCCGGCACCTTGATCTTGTCGGGGTCGTTGTACGACTCCTCCGGCTCGGTGCACTCGTCCTTCTCTATGGTCTTCGTCTTGTCCGGCCCGCGGTAGTCGGCCGCCTTCGACGCCGACACGGAGGCGCTGGGGGAGCCGCCGCCCTCGGGGTCCTCACCGCCGCCGCCGTTCATCAGCAGCGCGCCGACCAGTGCGCCGACGGCCACGACCGCGACCACGATCGAGCCGATGATCACCGGCTTGTTGTTCCTGCCCCCGCCCGGGGCACCGGAGGCCGGGGCCGACGGCGTCAGGTTGTACGGCGGCGGCGTGGACGCGCCCTGCTGCCCGTGCTGCCCGTGCTGCCCGTGCGGCCCGTGCTGCCCGTAAGGGGTCGGCGTCTGGTAGCCGCCCTGCTGCGGATAGCCGTAGGAGGCGGGCGAGTGCGCGGTGGGTGCCGGGGCGCCGTACGGGTTCGGGGCCGGCGTCGGCTGGTACGGCGTCTGGACGGGGCCGGTGGGCGCCGGGGCACCCTGGTCGACCGGCGGGAACACCGCGGAGCCGACACCGGCGCCGCTCGACGTGCTCGCACCGGGCACGATGCTCGGCGGCGCGGCGTGGAAGGACTGCGCCACCCGCAGGCACTCGTCCCGCATGGCCTCGGCGCTCGGGAAGCGTTCGTTCGGGTTCTTCTTCAGCGCGCGGGCCACCAGCGCGTCGATCGCCGGGGGCAGCGCCCGGTTGACGGTGGACGGAGCCACCGGCTCCTCCTGCACGTGCGCGTACGCGATGGCCAGCGGCGAGTCCGCGTCGAACGGCAGCCGCCCGGTGACCAGCTGGAACAGCATGATGCCGACCGAGTACAGGTCGGAGCGGGCGTCCACGCCGCGGCCGAGGGCCTGTTCCGGCGAGAGGTACTGCGGGGTGCCGACCACCATGCCGGTCTGCGTCATCGAGGTGACGCCGGACTGCATGGCGCGGGCGATGCCGAAGTCCATGACCTTGACCACGCCGCGCTTGGTCATCATCACGTTGCCCGGCTTGATGTCCCGGTGGACCAGGCCCATCTCGTGGCTGATCTCCAGGGCCGCCAGCACGTCCGCGGTGATCTTCAGCGCCTTGTCGGCGGGCATCGCGCCCTGCTGCCGGACGTCCTCGTCGAGCACCGAGCCCAGCGGGCGGCCCTCGACGTACTCCATGACGATGTACGGCATCGTCATGGAGTCGAGCTCGTCCTCGCCGGTGTCGAAGACCGAGACGATGTTGGTGTGCGTGAGCTTGGCCACGGCCTGGGCCTCGCGGCGGAAGCGCTCGCGGAAGGCCTGCTCACGGCCCAGCTCGGTGTGGAGCGTCTTGATCGCGACCTGGCGGTCGAGGACCGAGTCGTACGCCAGGTGCACGGAGGCCATACCGCCCTCGCCGAGCAAGTCGCGCAGCTGGTAGCGGCCGCCGGCGAGCGCGCGCCCCGCGTACCGGCCCTGTCCGGCGTCCTGGCTCATGTCTCTGCGTCCCCCATAGGCGCCGCGGCGCCGGTGGCAGCGGCCCGCACGCTCGTGATCGAAAGTGCTATTCCCGGCCAAGTCTGCCCGAGGGCACTGACACGTCAAGCGCGGTGCCCGTTCCGTGACCGTACGCGAAAGAAGCGTCGCGGAAGCGTTACAGCCGCCGTACCGCCGGTACACAGAATTTGCACGACAGTAAGGAACCAGGGTTTCATGACCGGTCCGTCTCATGTCCGGTCCCGGCGCCCCATCCCGGACCGGAGGCCGCCGCGGAGCCTGTAGCGTGGCCGACGGAGACCGTAACAACACCGCGCGCACCGCGGGCAGAAACGACGGCGAGGACTGATGGCACAGCAGCAGCGCGCCCAGGGCCCGTCCGATCCCGAGGCGAATGGCGGCGGTATGGCGGACGCGCCGGAGACCTGGGGCAACGGCGGCCTGGTCGGCGACGGCCGGTACCGGCTGACCCGCAGACTCGGGCGGGGCGGCATGGCCGAGGTGTTCGCCGCCGAGGACGTCCGCCTGGGCCGCACCGTGGCGGTCAAGCTGCTCCGTGCCGACCTCGCCGAGGACCCGGTCTCCAAGGCGCGCTTCACGCGCGAGGCGCAGTCGGTGGCCGGTCTCAACCACCACGCGATCGTCGCCGTGTACGACTCCGGCGAGGACTTCGTCGGCGGCCAGTCCGTGCCGTACATCGTGATGGAGATCGTAGAGGGCCGCACCATCCGCGACCTCCTCCTGAACGCCGAGGCGCCCGGCCCCGAGCAGGCGCTGATCATCGTCTCCGGTGTCCTGGAGGCGCTCGCCTACTCCCACCAGCACGGCATCGTCCACCGCGACATCAAGCCCGCCAACGTCATCATCACGCACAACGGCGCCGTGAAGGTGATGGACTTCGGCATCGCCCGCGCCCTGCACGGCGCGTCCACGACGATGACGCAGACCGGCATGGTCATGGGCACCCCGCAGTACCTCTCCCCGGAGCAGGCCCTCGGCAAGGCCGTGGACCACCGCTCCGACCTGTACGCGACCGGCTGCCTGCTCTACGAACTGCTCGCGCTGCGCCCGCCGTTCACCGGCGAGACCCCGCTGTCCGTGGTCTACCAGCACGTCCAGGACATCCCGACGCCCCCGTCCGAGGTCTCCGACGCCACCCCGCCGGAGCTGGACGGCCTCGTGATGCGCTCCCTGGCCAAGGAGCCCGACGACCGTTTCCAGACCGCCGAGGAGATGCGCGGGCTGGTCCAGTACGGGCTCCAGATGCTGTACGAGCAGGGCGGCCACACCGGCACCTGGAACACCGGCCCGGTCACCGCGCACGACGGCCGGCACACGCCGGCGGCCGGTCTCGCCGGCACCTCGGTGATGCCGCACCCCGACCACGGTGCGGGCACCGCGCAGATCCCGCAGCCGATCCTGCCCGGCCGGTACGGCGGGGGCGACGACGGCGGCTTCGAGGGCAGCGGCAACAAGGGCAGTGGCCGCGGCAAGCTGTGGATACTGGCCGTCCTCGCGGTCATCGCCATCGCGGCCGGCGTCGCGCTGGCCCTGAACAACGACGGGGGCGGCAAGGGCGGCACCGACACGGACAAGAGCCCGTCCGCCAGCGTCTCGGAGAGCACCGGCGAAGAGTCGCCGAGCCCGTCGCCCAGCGACGAGGAGACGCAGGAGACCACCGACCCGGGCACGGAGCAGGGCAACGGCGGGGGCGGCACCGGCGACGACGGCTGGACGCCGTCGTACTCACCCTCGTACACGCCCTCCCAGAGCCAGACGGAGGAGCCGACCGGCGACCCCACCGGGGATCCGACGACGGACCCGACGACGCCCACGGGCGACCCGACGACGGACCCGACCGGGCCGACGGGCGAGCCGACCGGCGATCCGACCGGCGGCACCGAGGGCGGCGGCGGGACCGGCGCTCCGGGCGGCGAAGAGGGCGACGACTGACCGGAGCGCCGCAGGTTCAGAGGGTGCCGACGGTGCCCTCCGTGACGTGCACCGAACCGAACTGCGGCTCGATCCGCAGATAGACCGGCTCGAACGGCTCGCCGTCCACCCGGCGCGGTGCCGGGCCGAACCGCTCGACCTCGGCGGCGCTCGGCTCGTGCGCCTCGCACCGGCCCACGACCTGCGCCGTCCACAGGCTCTCGCCGGGCCCGGCGCTGCTCAGGTTGTCGGCGCCGTACGCGACGACGCTCCCGGTGCAGACCTGGTGGTAGCCGCAGCTCCTGGGCATGCGCAGCAGGACCCGGGCGTCGGCCACGATGTGGCGCGCGAAGGCGAGGAAGGGCAGGGCGCGCATGGTCGTGGCCGCCCGGCCGTAGGCGGTGCGGGCGAGCAGGCCTATGGCGAGCTGTGGGTCGGAGGGCATGCGCTCACTGTGCGCGAGCGGAAGCAGCGGCGACAGAGTCGCCCGCCCCGGCAGGAGGGGACGTAAGTCCCGATTGGGGCGGCTCAGCGGCTCTCCGCCTCCAGCCGGGCCACGAAGGCCGCCGCCTGGGAACGCCGCTGCATCCCGAGCTTGGCCAGCAGGCTCGACACGTAGTTCTTGATCGTCTTCTCCGCCAGGTGCAGCCGCTCGCCGATCGCGCGGTTGGTCATCCCCTCGCCGATCAGCTCCAGGATGCGGCGCTCCTGGTCGGTCAGGCGGGCCAGCCGGTCGTCGGGCTTCGCGCCGCCGTCGCGCAGCCGCTCCAGCACACGCGCGGTGGCCGCCGGGTCGAGCAGCGACTTCCCGGCCGCCACGCCGCGTACGGCGCTCAGCAACTCGGCGCCCCGGATGTCCTTGAGGACGTAGCCGGAGGCGCCCGCCATGATCGCGTCGAAGAGGGCCTCGTCGTCGGCGAAGGAGGTCAGCATGAGGCAGCGGACGGACTCGTCCCGGGAGCGGATGTCGCGGCACACCTCGACGCCGCTGCCGTCGGGCAGCCGCACGTCCAGCACCGCCACGTCCGGACGGGTGGCCATGACCCGGGCCGCGGCGTCGGCCACCGTGCCGGCCTCGCCGACCACCTCGATGTCGGCCTCGCCCGAGAGCAGATCGTGCACCCCCCGGCGCACCACCTCGTGGTCGTCGAGGAGGAATACCCGGATTTTTCCTTCTTCGTGCACGCGGTCAGTGTCACACACCAGCCCTTCCAATGCCCGGGGTGGCCGGGATAACGTGCCGTTGTTCCGGCCCCCTGCAAGGCTGTGACCAGGACAACTTCCGCACTTCGCCGATTTACTTGGAAATCCGAGTAAAAACGCAGGTCAGGAAGGGTTTCACAGAAATGTGGAGCACTGGGTAACGTGCTGTTCGCAGGGCGCTCGCCGGGGCACCTGTCACGCCTGTCCCCCGATCGGGCCGCACCCACCCTCGTGCGGCCTCCGGGACACAGGTGAGCCGCACTGGCTTCCGGCGAACCCGGGGGCCGGACCGACGGAGGAGCACACGTGACCGAGAGCACTGCCGCGCGCCAGCCGCGACGCAGCGCCGGAAGCAAGGCTGCCGGCACCACCGGCACCAAAGCCGAGACCACCGGCAAGCGCACCGCACGCACCACTCGCACCACCCGTACCGCTGCCAAGAAGGGCACCGAGACGGAGCTGGTGCAGCTGCTGACCCCCGAGGGCGAGCGCGTCGAGCCCGCCAAGAACTCGCCCTACGCCGAGTACGCCTCGTACGTCGCCGACATCACCCCCGACGAGCTGCGCGGCCTGTACCGCGACATGGTGCTCACCCGGCGCTTCGACGCCGAGGCCACCGCCCTGCAGCGCCAGGGCGAGCTGGGCCTGTGGGCCTCGCTGCTCGGCCAGGAGGCCGCCCAGATCGGCTCCGGCCGGGCCACCCGCGAGGACGACTACGTCTTCCCGACCTACCGCGAGCACGGCGTCGCCTGGTGCCGCGGGGTCGACCCGACCAACCTCCTCGGCATGTTCCGCGGCGTGAACAACGGCGGCTGGGACCCCAACGGCAACAACTTCCACCTGTACACCATCGTGATCGGCTCGCAGGCGCTGCACGCCACGGGCTACGCGATGGGCATCACCAAGGACGGCGCGGACTCCGCCGTGATCGCCTACTTCGGCGACGGCGCCTCCAGCCAGGGCGACGTCAGCGAGGCGTTCAACTTCGCCGCCGTCTACAACGCCCCCGTGGTGTTCTTCTGCCAGAACAACCAGTGGGCGATCTCCGAGTCCAACGAGAAGCAGACCCGCGTGCCGCTCTACCAGCGCGCCCAGGGCTTCGGCTTCCCCGGCGTCCGCGTCGACGGCAACGACGCGCTGGCCTGCCTCGCGGTCACCCGCTGGGCGCTGGAGCGGGCGCGGCGCGGTGAGGGCCCGGCGCTCATCGAGGCGTACACGTACCGCATGGGCGCCCACACCACCTCGGACGACCCCTCCCGCTACCGGCACGACGACGAGCGTGTCGCCTGGGAGGCGAAGGACCCGATCCTGCGCCTTCGCCGCTTCCTGGAGGCCGCAAACCACGCGGACGAGGGATTCTTCGGGGAACTGGAATCGGAGAGCGAGGCGTTGGGTAAACGAGTGCGCGAAGTGGTCCGTGCCATGCCCGACCCGGACCGGTTCGCCATCTTCGAGAACGTGTACGCGGACGGGCACGCGCTCGTCGACGAGGAGCGAGCCCAGTTCGCCGCCTACCAGGCGTCGTTCGCCACTGAGTCCAACAGCGGCTCCGCCGCGGGAGAGGGGGTCTGACATGGCTGCGGAAAAGATGGCGCTGGCCAAGGCGATCAACGAGTCGCTGCGCCGCGCACTGGACTCGGACCCCAAGGTCCTGATCATGGGCGAGGACGTCGGCAAGCTCGGCGGCGTCTTCCGGGTGACCGACGGTCTCCAGAAGGACTTCGGCGAGGACCGGGTCATCGACACCCCGCTGGCCGAGTCCGGCATCGTCGGCACCGCCATCGGCCTGGCCCTGCGCGGCTACCGCCCGGTGGTGGAGATCCAGTTCGACGGTTTCGTCTTCCCGGCCTACGACCAGATCGTCACCCAGCTGGCCAAGATGCACGCCCGCTCGCTGGGCAAGGTCAAGATGCCGATCGTCATCCGCATCCCCTACGGCGGCGGCATCGGCGCGGTCGAGCACCACTCCGAGTCCCCCGAGGCGCTGTTCGCGCACGTGGCGGGCCTGAAGGTGGTCTCCCCGTCGAATTCGGCGGACGCCTACTGGATGATGCAGCAGGCCATCCAGAGCGACGACCCGGTCATCTACTTCGAGCCCAAGCGGCGCTACTGGGACAAGGCCGAGGTCAACCGGGAGGCCATCCCGGGCCCGCTGCACACCGCGCGCGTGGTGCGCGAGGGCGGCGACCTCACGCTGGCCGCGTACGGCCCGATGGTGAAGCTCTGCCAGGAGGTCGCCGACGCGGCGGCCGAGGAGGGCAGGTCCCTGGAGGTGGTGGACCTGCGGTCCATCTCCCCGGTCGACTTCGACACGATCCAGGCGTCGGTGGAGAAGACCCGCCGCCTGATCGTGGTCCACGAGGCGCCGGTGTTCCTGGGCTCGGGCGCGGAGATCGCGGCCCGGATCACGGAGCGCTGCTTCTACCACCTGGAGGCCCCGGTGCTCCGGGTCGGCGGCTACCACGCCCCGTACCCGCCGGCGCGTCTGGAGGAGGAGTACCTGCCCGACCTGGACCGGGTGCTGGATGCCGTCGACCGCTCGCTGGCGTACTGAGGAGAAGGTCGTGACGACGATGACCGAAGGGTCCGTACGCGAGTTCAAGATGCCCGACGTGGGCGAGGGACTCACCGAGGCCGAGATCCTCAAGTGGTACGTCCAGCCGGGTGACACGGTCACCGACGGGCAGGTGGTGTGCGAGGTCGAGACGGCGAAGGCCGCCGTCGAGCTGCCCATCCCCTACGACGGCGTGGTCAGCGAGCTGCACTTCCCCGAGGGCACCACCGTCGACGTGGGCACGTCGATCATCGCGGTGGCCGTGGGCGGCGCGGCGGCCGAGGCCCCCGCGCAGGAGGCGGCCCCGGCTCCGGCCGAGGAGGCGCCGGCCGACGCGGAGGAGAAGAAGCCGGAGGGCCGCCAGCCGGTCCTGGTCGGGTACGGGGTGTCCACCTCCGCGACCCGCCGCCGCCCCCGCAAGGGCGCACAGCCCCCGGCCGCCCGGCAGGCCCCGGCGGCGGCCGCGATCCAGGCCGAGATGAACGGCCATGGGAACGGCCACGGGCCGGCCGCCGCGCCGGTCCCCGGCGAGCGCCCGCTGGCCAAGCCGCCGGTGCGCAAGCTGGCCAAGGACCTCGGTGTCGACCTGGCGACCGTGGTGCCCTCCGGCCCGGACGGCATCATCACGCGCGAGGACGTGCACGCGGCCGTCGCACCGGCCCAGCCAGAGCCGCAGGCGGCCCCCGCGGCGGTAGCTCCGGCACCGGTGGCACCGGCGTCGCACGACACCGCGCGGGAGACCCGCGTCCCGGTCAAGGGTGTCCGCAAGGCGACGGCGGCTGCGATGGTCGGCTCGGCGTTCACCGCGCCGCACGTCACCGAGTTCGTGACGGTCGACGTCACGCGCACGATGAAGCTGGTCGAGGAGCTGAAGCAGGACAAGGAGTACACGGGCCTGCGCGTGAACCCCCTCCTCCTGATCGCCAAGGCCCTGCTGGTCGCGATCAAGCGCAACCCGGACGTCAACGCCTCCTGGGACGAGGCCGCGCAGGAGATCGTGGTCAAGCACTACGTCAACCTGGGCATCGCCGCCGCGACCCCGCGGGGCCTGATCGTCCCGAACATCAAGGACGCCCACGCCCAGACGCTGCCGCAACTGGCCGGGTCCCTGGGCGAGCTGGTGTCGACGGCGAGGGAGGGCAAAACCAGCCCCGGCGCCATGCAGGGCGGCACGGTGACCATCACCAACGTCGGCGTCTTCGGCGTCGACACCGGCACACCGATCCTCAACCCCGGCGAGTCCGCGATCCTCGCGGTCGGCGCGATCAAGCTCCAGCCGTGGGTCCACAAGGGCAAGGTGAAGCCGCGTCAGGTGACCACCCTGGCCCTGAGCTTCGACCACCGCCTGGTCGACGGCGAACTGGGCTCCAAGGTCCTCGCCGACGTCGCGGCGGTCCTGGAGCAGCCGAAGCGGTTGATCAGCTGGGCGTGAATCCCACGAACCGGTTAGGTTCGTTACGGAAGGGGCGCCGCAAGTTCGAGTTGCGACGCCCCTTCTGCTGTGCCGGTTCAGCTCAGATGGAGCACGTATACCGGAGCAGCACCATCCTCGGCCCCGCCCCGCGACCGAATGCAGGCGTGCTTGCGCAGCAGCCGCAGACACTCGTTCACCCGGCGCACGGAAAGCCCCGTACGGGCGGCGATCGACTCCAGCGGCTCGCGCAGCTCACCCTTCTCGACGAGCACCGGCGCGATGACCCGGGCCACCGTCCACACGTCCTCCGTCACGGACAACCGCTGCCGCCAGTCGGCCAGCACGGACTCCGTGGTGGGCGTCGGGGTGAGGTGGCCACTGGGCACCCGTCCGTGGAGGACGAGGGTGTCGAACCGGTCCGCGATGCGTTCCATCGCCCGAACCATGGCCTGCTGCACGGCGAGGGTGGCCTGTTGGGTGGCGAGAGTGGTCTGCTGCGTGGCCAGCATCTCCCTTTGCAACGCGATCGACGCCCGCTGCCCCTCGGCCAGCTCCTCATCCAGTTGAAGGTTGTGCGCTTCCAGCCGGACGATGGCCTCGGCCACCTGGTCCGGCATGGCGTAGGCGATGGGTGTACCCGGCCCGGAAGGCTGTACCTCGGCCTCGTCGAGAGAGTACGAACCCTCGCGCTGCACGGCCTCGATGACTTCGGCGACCCATTGCTTGAATGGGGCGCAGGCCGGTTTGGTGCAGGCGTTCACCAGGAGAATGAGACCTTGGAGATCGATCAGTTGCAGGTCTCGTCGCCACCTCCTGCCTGCGGGAATGCTGAGACAGTGACCTCCAGTCACTGTCTCGAGATTGTCTCGATGCCCCTCCGGGACATGATCGATGAGCGCCTTTCGGGGCGTGGTGTAGCCCAACTGCTTGCAGACGTCCACCGCCGGGAACCAGTGGCTTCCGTCCGGCATGGTCAGCCTCCGCACCCGGGCGCCGGTGGCCGCGTACACGAAATCGCTGACGTCGATCGCCTCGTGCCGCTCGCCGGAGTTCTGTCGTTTGCTGGGTTCGTTCATGCGAACCACCTCCGCCGCGGAACGTAGGACGCAGGAGGGGCATATGCCAGCTAGGCCAGAGATGTTCATGATTGTGGGCGAATATGAGCGAAAACCGCTGCATCGGTCGACGGGCTGTGCCGACCCGCGCACGCGGCAGGGTTCGAGCGGATAATCGGTTGCAGAACACAGGCAGCGGGGCGATGTAATGTCCGGCATGGTGACCCAGGTCCGCCCGCCACGGCCCGACGAGATGAGCGCGTACTACCGGGTACTGCCGTTCGCGAACGGGCTGCCGAGCTGGGAGCCCGAGAATGCCGCGTGGCACGGCGGTTCCGAGCCGTGGCCACCGCAACGCCCGCCCGCGAACACCCAACGGCTTGAGCAGTTGGCTGAAGCCGACATCAACGATGCATCGTTCCATCCCGTCGCGACATTCGTCGACGGCATGTGTGTGGGAGCGTCGGCGACCATATCCTTCGCCGTGACGGCCCCCGGCGGGGGCACGGTGAGGATGGCCGGCGTCACTGCCACCGGGGTCATCGCGACGCACCGCCGACGCGGGTACCTGCGCCGCATGATGCAGGCCATGTTCGACGCGGCCTTGGACCGGAGAGAGCCCTTGGCCATGCTCAGCGCAAGCGAGGGCAGCATCTACGGACGGTTCGGATTCTCGCCGGCCACCTACCGCACCCGTTGGGAACTGGCCCGTCACGAAGCCGCTCTGCGTCCGGCGGAGCCCGATCCGGGGACGCTGGAGCTGGTCGGCGCCACACAGGCGAAGCAGGCCTGGCCCAAAGTGCACGCGGACGTGCGTGCGTGCCGCGTCGGTGAGCTTGCTCCTCTCCCCGGGCGCTGGGACGGGCTGTCCGACGATACGGACGGCACGAACGGACCGCTGCGATACCTCGTCCACCGGGACCGGCACGGCGAAGCCGACGGCATCGCGAACTTTCGTCTGCCGTGGTCCCCAACTGAAGACAACGCGGGAACGCTCGTGGTCGAGGCCCTGGAGGCGGCGAACTCCACTGCCTACCGAGCGCTGTGGAGCCTGCTGATCGACTTCGACCTCACGAAGTCCATCGTGGCGCCCGGCCGCCCGCGCGACGAACCCCTGCGGTGGATGCTCACGAACCCGCGGGCGATGCGCGTCACCCGTCAGACGGACAATTTGTGGGCGCGCGTTCTCGATGTCCCCACGGCGCTGACGCAACGCACGTACCTCAAGCACGGCGAGCTGACGTTCACCATCGACGACGACCAGATGTGCCCGGCGAACAACGGGACATGGCACCTGGGTACGGATGAAGCCGCGGTGACCTGCGTTCCCACCGACAAGGCGGCGGACCTGACCATCACGCTCTCAGCGCTCAGTTCGCTCTACTTCGGCGGTATGTCGGCGCAACAGCTGGCGTGTGCGGGCCACATCGTCCCGCACGCCGACGGTGCCCTCGGTAAGCTGACCCAGATGTTCCGGACCGACCCCGAGCCGCACAACTCCTTCGGCTTCTAGGGCCGCATCGGCAGGAATCGCGGTCAGACTGCCGTGCTGCCGACCATGAGGATCTTGCCGGACACGGTGGTGCCCAGATGTTCGTGTAGGTCAGGACGCCTCCGCGTCGGCGACGGGGGCGTTGATCTCCGCCTGGCTCACCGTGACGTCTCCGGCGGCCCGTGCGTACAGGGAAACGGCAACGTCCGCGAAGTCGATCGCTTGCTCGCGGGAATACTCGAAGTCGCCGCGGTGGTCGAGGCGCAGGGCCGGACCGATCGCGTCGACGGTACGGGGGATGCCCTCTCCCGTGTATCCGGTGGCCTCCCGCGCCTCGGCCACCGCCGATTGCCACTCGGTTGTCATCACCGCCTCCCTTGCCCGTGGATCCACGCTACCGCTACGGCATTTCTGAAGCGGCTCATCAGACTACGTACGATCCCTCCTGCTCACCGTCATCTCGGCCCACACCGTTTTGCCGACGATGAGCTGTTCCACCGCCCATTTGTCGGCCAGCGCCTGGACGATCAGCAGTCCACGCCCGAACTGGGTGTCCAGGTCGGGCGGGCGGACGTCCGGGAGGCGTTCGCCCCGGGGGTCGGTGACGGCGATACGCAGGGCGGTGCCGGCGAGGGAGGTCTCCACCCGGAACAGCCGGTCCCGTAGACACCCGTGCAGCAGGGCGTTGGTGCACAACTCGCTCGCGACCAGCGCGGCGTCGCCTGCGGTGCCCGGATGCCCCCAGGCGACCACGAGTTGAGCGATGTGGCGGCGGGCGCGGGGGATGTTCTGGGGGTACGGGGTATAGCTGACGGCGTCGTAGGGGTCGTAGCCGTTGCACGTCTTGCCAGCAGGGGACGAGCAGGAATCGTCGGTCACAGGACGCACCTCCTTGTGTGAGGTGGCGGTGGCTCCGTCGTGCGGATTCGGACAGCACGGTGCACGTCCGCCGCCCTCGATGGCTTTGGGTGGTCGATAGAGCACTGACGGTAGTGAGTGTCCGAGAGGGCATCAAGTGTGAGGGCATAGAAATTTCCTCGAACTTGCTTGCTCTCCGTGCGGAGTCCAAACAAACTGTCACCGACTCGGTGGGAGGGAGCGCGAGATGGCAGGTAGGAACCCCGATCGCGGCATCACGGTCTCGACGGTGCTGGCGCGTCGGTTGGGCGGTGAGCTGCTGCGTATGCGTGAGACGTGTGGGATGCGCCAGTCGCACGCCGCCGAGGCGTTGTCGGCCTCCGTGGCCAAGGTGGCCAAGATGGAGCGAGGTGGGGTGCCCGTGCGCGATCCAGACATCCGCGCGCTGTGTCACCTGTACGGAGAGACCGACGAGGCGGTGATCGAAAGATTCCTGCTGCTTGCGCGTACGGACCGGGAAAGGCGTAAGGCTCGTGGGTGGTGGAACCAGTACCCGCAGCTTTCGACGATGGTCGAGTACGTGGCCCTGGAGGACATCGCCACCAGTATCCGCACCTGGCAACTTGCTCTCGTCCCCGGGTTGTTGCAGACGCCTGACTATGCGCGAGCGGTAGCGGTCGGCGCCGGATCCTGGGAGGACCCGAGCGAGATCGAACCGTTCGTGGAGGCCCGGCTGGCCCGACAGGCAAGGCTGAGGTCAGAACACCCACTGGAGTTGTGGGCCGTGATACACGAAGGAGCGCTGCGCCAACTCGTCGGTGGCCGGGACGTGATGCGGGACCAGTTGGGGCATCTGCTGGATGTGGCCCGTACCGACACCGTGAAGGTGCAGGTGGTGCCCTCGCTTGCGGGCGCCAATCCGGGCATGATCGGGGCATTCAGCATCGTCTCGTTCGCTGAACCCGGCGCGTTGGATGTCGTACACATGGACGTACCCTCTTCTACCCTCTGGCTGGAGAGTGAGGAGGACGCCGCCAGGCACCGGCGCATCTTCGACCGCATCGCGCGGGTGGGGCTGGCGGAACGCAACGCCCTCGACCTGATGGAATCGATTCGCAAGGAGATGTAGCGCGATGAGCGAGTTCGAGTTCGCCAGGTCCAGTTACAGCGGCGGGGACGCCGGTCAGGAGTGTGTCGAGGTCGCCCGGAACATACCCGGTACCGTCGCCGTCCGGGACTCCAAGGACACCGACGGGTTCATGCTTCGGCTCGGGTCTTCCGCCTGGGTGGCGTTTCTCGCGGAGAGAATCAAGAAGTGAGTTCTGGTGGCCCGTTGCTCCTCGGCATCCACGTCGGTGAGGGGGCGCAGCTGAAGACACAGGCTACGGGCGGCCACCCGATGAAGGTCCATGTCTACCGCCGTCGTCCGGAGCAGATGACCGCCTGGCTCGACGACGCCGGTTTCAGGGGCGAGTTGCACAAGACTCTCAGTTCGGCCGAGAGCGTGCTCGGGGGAATCATCCTTGCTCGTTGCCGGGCCGATACGCCCTGAACCGTGCCTTCTCGGCTGAACACCGTGGCCAGGACGACGGCGACGCAGACAGTGACTTCCAGTCACTGTCTCGGGATTGTCTCAGAACTCCTCCGGCATGCGCAGAGAGACGCTCTTCAAGTCTCGGCATCACTGCCACCTGCGGAAATGTTGAGACCGTAAGCTCCACTGACGGTCTCAAGAAATGTCCTGCCGGTGGCGGTGAGCCCCGTCGTAGGTGTCCGTGTGGGTCAGAGTTTGCCGAAGCCGTAGTTCATGAGCTTGGTGGCGTCGGCCGCGCGCTGCTTCGACGACGTGGACGCCAGTACCGTGCCGATGACGGTCTTGCCCTTGCGGGTCGCGGCGAAGACCAGGCAGTACTTGGCCTCCGGGCCCGAGCCCGTCTTCACGCCGATCGCGCCGCTGTAGCTGCCGAGCAGCGTGTTGGTGTTGGTCCAGGGCGCCATGGTGCGGGTGCTGCCCTTCTTGGTGACCGTCTTCGCCGTGTACTTCCTGGTCTTGACGATCGTGCGGAAGGTCGAGCTCTTCATCGTGTTGCTCGCGAGTTTCGTCAGGTCGCGCGGCGTGGAGTAGTTCTTGCCGTTGCCGATGCCGTCGAAGGAATCGAAGTGCGTGTTCTTCAGGCCGAGGCTCTTGGCGGTGGAGTTCATCTTGCCGATGAACGACTTCACCCGGGCGGCCCGCGTCCTGCCCGAGCCGAACTTGTCGGCCAGCGCGTACGCCGCGTCGCAGCCCGACGGCAGCATCAGCCCGTAGAGCAGCTGCCGGACCGTCACCTTGTCGCCGACGATCAGGCGGGCTGAGGAGGCGTTCTTCGACACGATGTAGTCGCTGTACGCCATCTGGATCGTGACCTTGGCGTCCAGGTTCAGCTTCGGCTGCGCGAGCACGACCTTGGCGGTCATGATCTTGGTCGTGGAGCCGGTGGAGCGCTTGGTGTCGGCGGCCTTGGTGTAGAGCGAGGCGCCGTTCGCGTTGTTCATCACGAAGCCGCCCTTGGCGGCGATCGAGGGCGCCGGGGCGGCGGCGCGCACGGCGTCGGCCGTCCGCGAGGGACCGGCGGCCTGGGCGGGCGCTGAGGAGAGGACGCCGGTCGCGAGGACGACGCCGCCGGTCAGCGCGACGGCGACGGCTCCGCGGGGGCGGCTGCGCAGAATGCTGTTTATCAAGTCAAGTACCCCGATTGTGTGAATTCCCCTGAGGTGCGGCCACGTTGTGGTCGGTACGGCTCGGGCCGCGACTGTGCGACTCGTGAATAGCACGGAAGGTTGCCCGGCGGCAGGGCCGGGGCGCCGGATCCCCCTGATGGGTGGGCGGACGTCCGCATGCTGGACCGGCCCCGTCTTGCGTCCCTGTTGTATCTATCCTGTCGGCATGACCACGGCAGTGAAGCAGCCCCCCGCGGCGGACCGCGTCTACACCCACGTCAAGCAGGGCGTCCTGGAGCGCCGCTACGAGGGCGGGACGCTGCTCACCGAGGGCGAGCTCGCCGAGGCCGTGGGCGTCTCCCGCACCCCGGTGCGCGAGGCCCTGCTCCGGCTGGAGGTCGAGGGCCTGATCCGGCTCTACCCGAAGAAGGGCGCCCTGGTCCTGCCCGTGTCCGCCCAGGAGATCGCGGACGTGGTGGAGACCCGGCTGCTGGTCGAGGAGCACGCGGCCAGGAAGGCCGTACCGGCACCGCCCGGCCTCGTCGAACGGCTGGAGGAACTGCTCGCCCGGCAGAAGGAGCAGGCCGCCGCCGGTGACTTCGTCGCCGCCTCCGTCACCGACCGCTGCTTCCACGCCGAGATCGTCCGCAGCGGCGGCAACGAGATCCTCTCCCGCCTCTACGACCAGCTCCGCGACCGCCAGCTGCGCATGGGCGTCGCCGTCATGTACGCGCATCCCGACCGGATCGCCAAGACCCTCACCGAGCACGAGGAGATCCTCGACGCGCTGCGCTCGGGGGACGCGGAGGCGGCGGTCGGCGTCGTCGGCCGCCACGTGGGCTGGTTCTCGAACCTGGCCCGGGGCGAGGTCCGATGAGCACGGCCACCCCGGCCGGGCACGGCCTGCCCGGCGATCCGCCGGGCGGCCGGCGCGCGATGGCCGTCTGGGGCATCGGCGTCGCCGTCTACTTCGTCGCCGTCATCTTCCGTACGTCGCTGGGGGTCGCCGGTCTCGACGCCGCCGACCGCTTCCACGTCAACGCCTCGGCGCTGTCCACCTTCTCCATCCTCCAGCTGCTGGTCTACGCCGGTATGCAGATACCCGTCGGCCTGCTGGTCGACCGGCTCGGCACCAAGCGGGTGCTGGGCATCGGTGTGGTGCTGTTCACGGCCGGGCAGCTCGGCTTCGCCTTCTCACCCTCGTACGGGATGGCGCTCGCCTCGCGGGCGCTGCTGGGCTGTGGCGACGCGATGACCTTCATCAGCGTGCTGCGGCTGGGCACCCGCTGGTTCCCCGCCCGCCGGGGGCCGATGGTCGCCCAGCTCGCCGGTCTCGTCGGCATGGCGGGCAACCTGGTCTCCACCCTCGTCCTCGCCCGGCTGCTGCACGGCATCGGCTGGACGGCCGCGTTCGCGGGCAGCGCGCTGGCCGGTGTGGTGGTCTTCGTCCTGCTGCTGCTCTTCCTGAAGGACCACCCCGAGGGGCACGAGCCGGAGCCGATGCCGCATCAGGGGGCCGCGTACGTACGGCGGCAGATCGCGCTGTCCTGGCGGGAGCCGGGGACGCGGCTCGGGCTGTGGGTGCACTTCACCACCCAGTTCCCGGCGATGGTCTTCCTGCTGCTGTGGGGGATGCCGTTCCTGGTCGAGGCGCAGGGGCTGACCCGGGCGACGGCCGGCACGCTGCTCACCCTCGTCGTGCTGTCCAACATGACCGTCGGCCTGGTCTACGGCCAGGTCATCGCCCGGCACCACGCGGCGCGGCTGCCGCTGGCGCTCGGCACGGTGGGCGCGACGTCGGTCCTGTGGGCGGTGACGCTGGCCTACCCGGCCGACCACGCGCCGATGTGGCTGCTGGTCGTGCTGTGCACGGTGCTCGGGGCGTGCGGGCCGGCGTCGATGATCGGCTTCGACTTCGCGCGGCCGGCGAATCCGCCGGAGCGGCAGGGGACGGCGTCCGGGATCACGAACATGGGGGGCTTCGTGGCGTCGATGACGACGTTGTTCGCGGTGGGGGTGCTGCTGGATGCGACGGGGGACGACTACGGCGTCGCGTTCTCGTCCGTGTTCGTGCTGCAGGCGCTCGGGGTCACGCAGATCCTGCGGCTGCGGAAGCGGGCGGCTCGGAGAGAGAGTGAGCGGGTGGTCGCGAGTCGGGTGGAGACAGTGCACGTGCCTGCGTAGGCCTCCGGCGTGGGTGCGGGCCGACTGGGGGCTGCCGCCCCCAGACCCCCGCTGTCGGCCTGAACGGCCTCGTCCTCAAACGCCGGACGGGCTGAAACTACCTACTGCGTCACCGTGAAGTGGCGCAGGATCGCCTCCGTCAGGTCCTGGTCGCCCTCCGTCTTGATGCGGTCCGCCGCTGCCTGGAGGGTCACGCGGCCGCAGGCCAGGCGGAAGTACGTCTCCCAGTCCAGCGTCAGGGTCGCGGCGGGGCCGAGCGCGGGGGCCGTTTCGAGGGTGCCGCGGCCCTGGATGTCGACGCGGATGGTGCGCAGGAACTCGACCGGGCCGTGCACGTCGAAGACGACGGCCGAACTGCGCGGCGCGTCCGCGCGTTCGGCGACGACGGCCGGCAGCTCGTCGAGCAGCACGTCACGGGCGACGTGCGCGCCCGGGGAGTCGAGGTTGCCGGGGCGGCCGAGGGCGGTGCGCAGGTCCTGCTCGTGCGCCCACACGTCGAAGGCGTGCCGGCGCATCGCCTCCTCCAGGGTCAGCTCGGTGGAGAGCGGGCCGCGCACCTTCGTACCGGGGTCCCGCGACTCGTTCCGCAGCTGGCGGTTGCGCCGGATGACCATGTACTCCAGCTCGGACGTCATCTCGGGGGCCGTGTGGTGGCGGCGGACGTCGACCTGCATCTCCGTGTAGCGCTGGTGGTCGTTGGTGACGTGGAAGAGGTCGCGCGGGAGGGTGTGGATGGGGCGGGGGTCGCCGAGCATCTCGGAGTCCAGGCCCAGGACGTGGGAGACGATGTCCCGGACCGACCAGCCCGGGCAGGGGGTACGGCGGTTCCACTCTGCTTCCGCAAGCGGCTGGACCAGCTCGGATATCGCCTCGATGGAGTGAGTCCAGGCGTCGGCGTAGGGCTGGAGGGTGGGATGCAGACTCACGGAACGGGACCCCTCGGCGGTCGGTACACGGGCGGGTGGTGGCGGCGGTGCCAGTGGGCGGTGGCTGCGGTCGGCGGGCGTCTTGAGACGCTAAGTTACGCTGCTGTGTGGCACCCCGGCAGTGCTTTCGTGTGACGATCGTAGGCCCGTGTGGACGGCTCGAATGCCAGGACGGTGGTAGTGTGCGCGCCTCTTTGATCCAAATCGCCGTGAATGAGGATGAAACGCCCGAAGTGCGTCGACTGCGCGCGGCGGCTCTGGTACGGGAGCAGGCGGGCGCCGATCTCGTGGTGCTGCCGGAGCTGTGGACCACCGGCGCGTTCGCCTTCGACGACTTCGACGCCCGGGCCGAGGCGCTGACGGGCCCCACGCACGAGGCGATGGCCAAGGCGGCGAGTGACACGGGTGTGTGGCTGCACGCGGGTTCGGTCCCCGAGCGCGCCCCGGACGGGCGGCTCTACAACACCTCGCTCGTCTTCTCCCCCTCCGGCGACCTGGCCGCCTCCTACCGCAAGATCCACCGCTTCGGCTTCGACAAGGGCGAGGCCGTGCTGATGGGCGCGGGGCGCGAGCCGGTGACGGTCCGTCTGCCCGAGACCCACCTCGGTCTGGCGACCTGTTACGACCTCCGTTTCCCCGAACTCTTCCGCTCGCTCGTCGACGCCGGTGCCGAGACCCTCGTGATCCCGGCGGGCTGGCCGGAGCGCCGCCGGGCCCACTGGACGCTCCTGGCCCAGGCACGGGCGGTGGAGAACCAGGCGTTCGTCCTTGCCTGCGGAACGGCCGGGACGCACGCCGGAGTTCCGCAGGCCGGTCACTCGATCGTGGTCGACCCCTGGGGTGAGGTGCTGGCGGAGGCCGGCGCCGACGAGGAGGTGCTCACGGTGGAGTTCGATCCGGCGAAGGTGGCGACGACCCGGGAGCAGTTCCCGGCGCTGAAGGACCGCGTGATGGGGCTGGCGGCGCCGCACCCGCGGTAGCCGCCGCCCCGCCTCCGGCCCGGGCCCTCGCTCACTCGTCCTCGTCGTTCTTCTCCCGCTCCTTCTCCGCCAGGTGGATCACGCACACGGTCAGCGCGATGAGCAGCGCCGGGTCCGCGTCGTCCCGTACGACGTCCACGCCGTAGGTGTCCCGGAGGGTCAGCCACCGCCGGGAGATGACGGCCAGCAGCTCACCGTCGTACTCGACGGCGAACTCCCGGTCGAGGATCTTGCCGCTGATGTCCAGCTCGGTGCCGTCGGCCAGGGCGACGCGGTAGTGGTTGCGCAGCAGGGAGAGACGTTTCCGCCTGATCCGGGCCAAGGGCTCGCCGGCTCGCTCGATCACCATGGTGTCGCGCAGGGCGAGCATCTTCTGGTGGATGTCGATGAGCACGCGTCCCTGGGTGTCCTTCAGCTCCCAGGTGTCCCGCAGCCGCATCGCCTTGCCGTCGACGAGGTACACCTTGTTGCCGGTGTCGTCCTCGATCCAGTAGTCGTCGCCGATGCCGAGGAGCCGGTCGTACACGAGGAATCTCATGACGTGATCGCTTCCCGCGCACCGGTGCCGAAACGCCGCCGGTAGGCCGAGGGGCTGAGCCCGGTCTCGCGTCGTAGCCGCGCCCGCAGGTTCGCGGCGGTGCCCAGGCCGCTACGGGCCGCCACCACGTCCAGCCGCTCCTCCCCGCGCTCGATCAGCCGCCGGGCGAGAGTCACGCGCTCGGCCGTCAGCCAGGCGAGCGGTGTCGTCCCCAGCTGGGCCCGGAAGCGGCGGTGCAGGGTCGCCGGAGACATCGCCCCGCGCTCCGCGAGATCCGTAACGGTGAGTGGCTCGCCCAGACGCTCCTGCGCCCACTCCAGCAGCGGTGCCAGCGACTCGACCGGCACGCGCGGCAGCGGTCGCTCCACGAACTGCCGCTGCCCGCCGTCCCGGTGCAGGGCGAACACCAGCCGCCGGGAGACGGCGTTCGCGATCTCGGCGCCGTGATCCTTGCGCCAGATGTGCAACCCGAGGTCGAGCGCCGCCGTGCTGCCCGCGGCGGTGAGGATGTCGCCCTCGTCCACGAACAGCACGTCCGGCTCCAGCAGCACCCGAGGATGCAGCCGGCGGAAGGTGTCCGCCCACAGCCAGTGCGTCGCCGCCCGCCGCCCGTTCAGCAGCCCGGCCTCGGCGAGCGCGAAGCTGCCGGTGCACAGGCTGACGACGCGGGCGCCGCGCGCGTGCGCGCGCCGGATGGCGTCCAGGACGGCGGGGCCGCGGGGTACGACATTGTCCGGCCGGCCGGGGACGACGACCGTGTCGGCCCCGTCCGCGGCCTCGAGCCCGGGCACGTCGGTGAGCGTGCAGAACCCGTGGTTCATCCGGATCCCGGGCGTCGGGCCGCACAGCGTCACCTCGTACAGCGGCCCCGGCAGCCCCAGCTCGGGCCGCGGCAGACCGAACAGCTCGGTGGCACAGCCGACCTCGAACGGGTTGGTGCCCTCGTCGACGATCACGGCGACCCGGTGCGTACGCGAGGGGTGAAAGAATCCTTGCGGCATGTGCGATTTCTAGCACTCGTCCGGTCGATACGACCCCCCGCACTATGACGTCATGACACAGGAACCCGTCTCCCTCACCTCCGCCCTCGCGTCCTTCACCGAGCAGTGGAGCCCCCGCATCGTCACCGCTGTCAACGACTACGACGTCCGTATCGCCAAGGTCGAGGGCGAGCACGTCTGGCACGTGCACGACCACACCGACGAGTTCTTCCTCGTCCTCGACGGCGAACTCCACATCGCCCTGCGCGAGGCGGCCGGCGAGCGCACGGTCGTCCTGCCCAAGGGCTCGGTGTTCACGGTCCCGCGCGGCACGGAACACAAGCCGTACGCTCCTTTCCCCACCGCGATCCTGCTCCTCGAACCGACCGGGACGTCGACCGTGGGCGACCGGCACGACGAGGTGCCCGACCACGTGGACGTGACGGCGGGTCATTCTCTGACGGGCCGTGGACGCCCGGCTCCGTGAGCGTCAGGCGCCGTAGCCGTTGTTGTAGCCGTCCCGCGTGTGGTGGGAGCGGTCGTCGACGACCGGGGTCGTCGGCGGTACCACGACGCGGCGGCGCCGGGCGATGCTGCTGAACGTCGCGACACCGATCAGGCCGACCACCATGAAGATGACACCGACCAGGTCGAGATTGACGCCCTGCATGTCCCAGTCGGTCGCGAACGTGAGGATGGCTCCCACGGCGATGAGGATGATGCACCCGCCGAGGCCCATGAGTGTCGCCTCCCTGTAGAGCCGGTCGGGTCCGGGTTTCCGGTCGATCCGGTTCCGTTCGGGTACCCCGGGTGTCAACCACCATGCCGTGGAGTGCCGTTCCGCGTTCTCGGGGACAGGGCCTACGGACGCAGGAACGCCACCAGCGCGTTCGCCAGCAGGTGCGGGTCGTCGGCGCCGCACAACTCCCGGGCGCTGTGCATCGACAGGATCGCCACGCCGATGTCCACGGTGCTGATGCCGTGCCGGGCCGCGGTGATCGGGCCGATGGTGGTGCCGCACGGCATGGAGTTGTTGGAGACGAAGGTCTGGAAGGGGACCTCCGCCTTCTCGCAGGCGGCGGCGAAGACCGCGCGGCCCGAACCGTCGGTGGCGTAGCGGTTGTTGACGTTCACCTTGAGGAGGGGGCCGCCGTTGACGCGCGGGTGGTGCGTCGGGTCGTGCCGCTCCGCGTAGTTGGGGTGGACGGCGTGGCCCGTGTCGGAGGACAGACAGACGGTGCCCGCGAAGGCGCGTGCCCGGTCCTCGTACGAGCCGCCGCGCGCGAACACCGAGCGCTCCAGGACGCTGCCGAGCAGCGGGCCGTCGGCGCCCGTGTCCGACTGGGAGCCGGTCTCCTCGTGGTCGAAGGCGGCGAGTACGGGGATGCAGGACGGGTCCGCCCCGGAGGCGGCGACCGCGGTCAGCGCGGCCGTCCCGGCGTGCACCGACAGGAGGTTGTCCATGCGCGGCCCGGCCACCAGCTCGTTGTCGCGGCCCAGGTGGGCCGGGGCCTCCACGGAGTGGGTCATCAGGTCCCAGCCGGTGACCTCGCCGCGGGCCAGGCCCGTCTCCTCCTCCAGGAAGGCGATCAGGTCGCCGTCGTGCACGGAGTCCCCGAGGCCCCAGACGGGCTGGAGGTGGCGCTGCTTGTCGAGCTTGAGGCCCTCCGCGGACACGTTGCGGTCCATGTGGATGGCGAGCTGCGGAACGCGCAGCAGCGGGCGGTCGATGTTGACCAGCCGGGTGGAGCCGTCGCGCAGCGAGAGCCGGCCGGCCAGGCCCAGGTCGCGGTCGAGCCAGGAGTTCATCAGCGGGCCGCCGTAGACCTCCACGGCGACCTGGCGCCAGCCGTGCGCCCCGCTGTCCGGGCGCGGCTTGACGCGCAGGTTGGGGGAGTCGGTGTGCGCGCCGACGATGCGGAAGGGGGTGTGGGCCTCGGCGCCCTCCGGCACGTACCAGGCCACGAGCGCGCCGCCGCGCAGCACGTACCGGCCGCCGCTGCCCGCGGCGGAGGCCGCCGATGCCTCCGCGTCCCATGCGTCGGTCTCCGAGACCTGCCGGAATCCGGCCTTCTCCAGCCGCTCGGCGGCGGTCGCCACCGCGTGGTACGGCGTCGGGGCGGCGGCGAGGAAGGACATCAGGTCGTCGGTGTGGCCGCGGTCGAAGCGGGACGGTGCGCTCATGGGGTTCACCTTAACGACGTACGAGGGCCCGCTTCCCGTATGGCGGGAGCGGGCCCTCGTGAGGGTGTGTGGGGAGTGTGGAGACCGGACTCCCCGGCACCGATCGGGCCGGTAAGGCGGGCCTCGCGCCTAGAACGCGGCCTCGTCCAGTTCCATCAGGTCCAGCTCGACGTCCTGGGCGACCTTGCGGGCCAGGGTCACGCCGGGCAGGACGTTCGCGGCGAAGAACTTCGCGGCGGCGATCTTGCCGGTGTAGAAGGCACTGTCTCGGGCGGGGGCGGTCGGCAGCTTCTCGGCGGCCACCGCGGCGCCCTTGAGCAGCAGGTAGCCGACGATCACGTCGCCGGAGGCGAGCAGCAGGCGGGTGGTGTTCAGCCCGACCTTGTAGATGTTCTTGACGTCCTGCTCGGTGGCCGCGAGGTCGGTGAGCATCAGGCCGACGATGGCCTCCAGCTCGACGGCCGCCTTGGCCAGGTGCTCGCGGGCGCCGGACAGCTCCTCGCCGCCGGTGGCGAGCGCCAGGAACTTCTTGATGTCCTCGGCGAGCGAGTTCAGCGCGGCGCCCTGGTTGCGGACGATCTTCCGGAAGAAGTAGTCCTGGCCCTGGATCGCCGTGGTGCCCTCGTACAGGGTGTCGATCTTGGCGTCGCGGATGTACTGCTCGATCGGGTACTCCTGGAGGAACCCGGAGCCGCCGAAGGTCTGGAGCGACTGGGCGAGCTGCTCGTAGGCCTTCTCCGAGCCGTAGCCCTTGACGATCGGCAGGAGCAGGTCGTTGAGGGCGTGCTCGGTGCCGGCGTCCTCGCCGTTCGCCTCCTTGACCTGGATCTCGTCCTGCACGGACGCGGTGTACATCACCAGCGCGCGCATGCCCTCGGCGTACGCCTTCTGCGTCATGAGGGAGCGGCGGACGTCCGGGTGGTGCGTGACGGTGACCTTGGGGGCCGACTTGTCCATGAAGTTGGCCAGGTCGGGGCCCTGGACGCGCTCCTTGGCGTACTCCAGCGCGTTCAGGTAGCCCGTCGACAGTGTGGAGATCGCCTTCGTGCCGACCATCATGCGGGCGAACTCGATGATGCGGAACATCTGGCGGATGCCCTCGTGCCGGTCGCCGATCAGCCAGCCCTTGGCGGGGTGGCGGTCGCCGAAGGTCATCTCGCAGGTGTTGGAGGCCTTCAGGCCCATCTTGTGCTCGACGTTGGTGGCGTAGACGCCGTTGCGCTCGCCCAGCTCGCCGGTCTCGAAGTCGAACTCGTACTTCGGGACGAGGAAGAGGGACAGGCCCTTGGTGCCGGGCCCCGCACCCTCGGGGCGGGCGAGGACGTAGTGGAGGATGTTCTCCGACATGTCGTGCTCGCCGGAGGTGATGAAGCGCTTGACGCCCTCGATGTGCCAGGAGCCGTCCTCCTGCTGGACCGCCTTGGTGCGGCCGGCGCCGACGTCCGAGCCGGCGTCCGGCTCGGTGAGCACCATGGTGGAGCCCCACTGCTTCTCGACGGCGAACGAGGCGATGTGCTTCTGGACCTCGTTGCCCTCCTCGAAGAGGATCCCGGCGAACGCCGGGCCGGACGAGTACATCCACACGGCCGGGTTGGCGCCGAGGATCAGCTCCGCGTAGGCCCAGATCAGGGAGCGCGGCGCGGTGGTGCCGCCGATCTCCTCGGGCAGGCCCAGGCGCCAGTACTCCGAGTCCATGAAGGCCTGGTAGCTCTTCTTGAAGGACGCCGGGACCGGCGCGGTGTTGGTCTCCGGGTCGAAGACCGGCGGGTTGCGGTCGGCGTCGGCGAAGGACTCGGCCAGCTCGTTCTCCGAGAGGCGGGTCAGCTCCTCCAGGACGCTCTTGGCGGTGTCCGTGTCCATCTCCGCGAACGGGCCGGTGCCGTAAACCTTGTCACGGCCGAGCACCTCGAAGAGGTTGAACTCGATGTCCCGGAGATTCGGCTTGTAGTGCCCCATGGCGACGGCTCCGTTGAGAGATCGGCGAGGCACTGACTCCTCGCATCTGTACACATACCAACTACACGTACCAAGTAGTAGCTCCGATGATGCTACCCGTCGGTAATAAGAAGCAACCCCGAGCGGGTCATCTGTGACTCGTTACTCGTTACTCTTTGCGGCATGTACGGCTACGACCAGACCGCGGGTCCTCAGCAGCAGCAGTACGCCCCGCCGCCGCAGCAGCCGATGGCCGGCGGGTACGGGCAGCAGCCGCCGCTGTACCCCGAGCCGTCCCCGCCCTCGCTCGCGGACGCGGTGCGCGCCTTCACCACCGGCCAGATGTCCGCCGAGGACTTCCAGCAGATCTTCGCGACCTCGAAGGTCTACTGCCCGCGCGGCGACAACCCCGGGTTCCTCGCGCTGCACAACACCCAGCAGCCGGTGATCCCGATGTTCACCGGCCTGAAGGAACTGCGCCGGTACGCGGGCAAGGAGTCCAAGTACTTCGTGATCACCGGGGCGGAGGTGATCGACCTGCTGCCGACCGGCTACGGCTTCGTCCTGGACATGGAGGGCGAGCACCGGATGGTGTTCGACGCCAAGGCCGTCGAACAGATGGTCGATTTCGCGATGCGCCGGATGTATGGCTAGACGCCATCGCCACCACTGTGCGAGCCCGGAGGGAATGTCCTCCGGGCTCTCGTGGTTTGAGGTGGCAAGAAGTTCAACGCTCAACTAAAGTGGGCGTACCCGAGGAGGTACCGACATGCCCGCAGTGACCGTCGAGAACCCGTTGACGCTGCCCCGTGTATCCGCGTCCGCCGACGCCGTCGCACGCCCCGTGCTGACCGTCACGACCGCTCCCAGCGGTTTCGAGGGGGAGGGCTTCCCGGTGCGCCGCGCGTTCGCCGGGATCAACTACCGCCATCTCGACCCGTTCATCATGATGGACCAGATGGGTGAGGTGGAGTATCAGCCCGGGGAGCCGAAAGGGACCCCGTGGCATCCGCACCGCGGTTTCGAGACCGTCACGTACATCATCGACGGGATCTTCGACCACCAGGACTCGCAGGGCGGTGGCGGCACCATCACCAACGGCGACACCCAGTGGATGACGGCCGGCTCGGGCCTGCTGCACATCGAGGCCCCGCCGGAGCATCTGGTGATGTCCGGCGGGCTCTTCCACGGCCTCCAGCTGTGGGTGAACCTCCCGGCCAAGGACAAGATGATGCCCCCGCGCTACCAGGACATCCGCGGCGGCAACGTCCAGCTGCTCACCACGCCCGATGGCGGCGCTCTGCTCCGCGTCATCGCCGGGGAGCTGGACGGCCACGCCGGCCCCGGCATCACGCACACCCCGATCACGATGATCCACGCGACGGTGGCACCGGGTGCGGAGGTCACGCTGCCGTGGCGGGAGGACTTTAATGGGCTGGCGTACGTGCTGGCGGGCAAGGGCTCGGTCGGTGCCGAGCGCCGTCCGATCCACCTGGGCCAGACGGCGGTCTTCGGCGCCGGCGGTTCGCTGACCGTTCGCGCGGACGAGAGGCAGGACTCCCACACGCCGGACCTGGAGGTCGTCCTCCTGGGCGGGCAGCCGATCCGCGAGCCGATGGCCCACTACGGCCCGTTCGTCATGAACACCCGCGAGGAGCTCCAGCAGGCGTTCGAGGACTTCCAGAAGGGCCGCCTGGGAACGATCCCGGCCGTGCACGGGATGTCTGAGGGTGGACTGTAGGGGTCGCTGAAGCTATACGCGGACGAGCCCAGCCCGGAGATGAAGGGGCTCGTCCGCGCTCGCTGCCGCCTTGCGACCTCTGCGGATCTTTCCTGTGGGGTGCTGACATAGCCTTTGGTCGATTGCTGGCGATGGGTGCGACGGTCCTGATCGGGTGTCTTGCGGGCTGTGCGCGGACCGCGGGGCGCGGTGACGCCGTCCGGACCAGGGAGTCTCGGGCCTGTGGCTTGCGTCGGGGCAATTGGTTCTTGCACAGCTACCCCGCCCCGGCGGTTGCCCTGCGCGGCTATTCTTCTGGCCTGAGTCTGGGGGCGAGGGGGTGAGCTCGTCCACCAAGGCATGAGTGAGATGAGGGGGCCCCATGCAGCAGTTGTACGTCGTCGGTCTTGAGGTGGCGCCGACGGATGTAGGCAGATTGCCGCTGGCCTTCGAACGGCTGTTGGCGCATATGGAGCAGCACGTCTCTCCGGCCACGAGTGGTCTATCTGCTGCGGCTCTAATGGCTGGCAAGGGTGAAATAGTTGTCCCGGGATACGGACAGGGACGTCCTGAGCAACACGTGCGTTGGTTGCCCGTCACTGTGGCCGATAACGTCCGCGCACTACGGATAGAAATCGAGCAGGATCTCCCCAAAGGTGGCCGATTCCTGTGCCAGCTCACCGCCTCCGAATACGACGGCAGGACAGGTTTTCGGGTCGTTATGGGCCGACAGAATGACGGCCTACTTGCCCCCGCGACAGTGGAGGACCTTAGGCCGCCTCGCGCGCTTAACGCGATCATGCGAGACCCCGAGCTTAAGTGTACAGATGGTCGTGACAGCATCACCACCAACGTGATGCCGGTGCTGACGGCCCAGCTCCCTTTGATCCGTGAGCGTCTTTGCGCTCCTGAACGTCGCCTGCCCATCCTCGTTGTTTCCTCGGTTCGGACGATGGGGCCGCCGACCGCGTTTGCCCGCCAGGCCGCCCGTCGCCTCGCCGGTCTTGCCCACGTCGTGGTCATTTCTGGCTGGCTGGCGTTCGACTCCTTCAATGCCGGACTTGAACGAAATCTGCTTCCACGAGATGGGGCGCGGCTTTATTGGCCCACCACGGATGCAAGAAGTCCATGGTGGGGATCAGCCGAGCTCTACGGCGATCACGATGTCCTCCTGGGCAGACTTACTCGGCTTCTTGCTCCCCTCAGTGTCGTGGCTCGTGGGAGGGATCGTCTGTGGGATGCCATCCGCTCGGCCGAGACAAATGCACTCTTGGACGACCTTGCGGGCACAGAGGGTGAACAGATTGCTCGGCTGAAGGAAAAGCTAGAGGACGAACGTGACCAGCTTGTGCAGCTGCTCGAGCAGAACGAACAGCTGGAGAACCAGGTTGCCCGTCTGGGGATCGAGGTGGCCAACCTCACCGCTCAGCTTGAGACGGCGACGCTGCCGACTGTTGCTGAGCCGACCGACGTGCGCGGACAGCCGGTTGCAAACCCTGGCGAATTCTCCTCCGACTGGGATCGCTGGACTGAGGAATCTGACGGGGCCCTCGTTTTCACGCCCAATGCGAAAGATCAGTGGCAAAGGTGCTCATATCCGTATCCGGAACGGATGAGGGAGGCGTTGGATACGCTGGCTGACCTCGCTAAGGAGTGGAGGAAACAGAAAGGCAGCGTGGGAACCTCGCTTGTCTCGTGGATCGGCGATCGGACCCCCCTGGTTTATGCACCGTCGGATGAGCCTCTACGTAGGGCGAAATTGCATGAATTTAAGTTTGAGCGCAAGAAACCATGGGGCCGGCAGCCTCATATCAAGCTGGACGATCACACCACCCCGGACCGGGTTGGAAGGATCTATTTTGCCATTGATGGCGAAGCGCATCGATGGATTGTGGACCATGTTGGATTGAAGTTGTATGGCCTCTAATTGAGGCTCTTGTGGTATGCAGTGTGATTTCGATGGCAAGGACGCCCAGGGCTTCCTTTTCGCATCTCGATCGTTTTGGTGCCCGCAGCGATAAGGTCGAAGTACTTGCGACAGAGGTCGAGTTCGCGGGCGTGGGCGGTGGAACTCGATTACGGGGCTGGCGCTCCTGGTGGCTGGTTCAGTCATCATGTGGCCGTTCTAGGTTGCCGAGTGCGAGTGGCGAAGGACTCGCCCTGGCAACCGGCCGGGCCCCATCGTTGGCGCTTCTACCGCCAGCCGTCGAGGGAGACCTCCGGGCCTCCCGCGAGGTATCGGTGGAGGGCGCTTGAAGTGGTGTCCACGAAATTCTCGGGGATTGCGCCGGCGTCGATCCAGCAGACCTGAGCATGCTTGCGCGGTTCACGATTCTCGGGTTCGCCGGTCCATTCGTGGGCGGCGAAGACGACGGTGAGGAAGCCGGTGGGTGCTTCGACGCCCCAGGCGCCATGGATGATGTGGGCGACCTTCAGAGACTCTGGCTTCACGGTCAGGCCGGTCTCCTCGTACAGCTCCCGCACGGCCGTTTCCGTGATCGGCTCGCCGGGTTCGCTCTTGCCAACGGGGAGGTCCCACATGCCCTGGGCGAACTTGGCGTTCTGGCTGCGCTGGAGGAGGACGACGCGGTTGGTGGCCTGGTCGTGGACGATGACGGCGGCGACCAGGAGGGTCATGGATTCGAGGGCGGGCTTCAGGGCTTTGGGCTGCTGGTTGCTTGTCCGCTGAGCCACGGCTGGTGTCCCTTCGTCGGCCGGTTGGTGGGCAGCTTAGGCCAGCGCTTCGCTTGCGCGGCGGGCGAGTTCGGCGGCTCCGGGCACTCTGCGGCGCTGGTAGATGGTGAGTGTGGAGCGGAGCGAGGTGATCGCTTTGCGGGTGCGGTCGGAGGTCATGCCTTCCATGAGGGTCAGGGCCTGGGACCAGGCTGCTACGGCCTCGTCGGCGCGGGCCTGGGCGGCGAGGCTGTCGCCGAGGTCGGCGTAGGTGAGGGCGTGGACGCGCTTGTACTTCTCGGGGTCCCACCGGACCAGGGCGTCGCGGTGCTGCTGGTCGGTGCCGATGTGGTCGGCGAGGTCGGTGAGCGTGCGGGCGGTGTGACTGGCAACGGTGCCGGCGGCGGGGCCGCTGACACGGGAGTAGCTGGGCTGGGGGCCGTCGTGGCGCAGTAGGGCGTCTTCGGCGGCGAGCAGGGCGCAGGCCGCTGCGGGTTTCTCGCCTGTGGCGGCGTAGGCGCGGGCGTGGGTGATGTGGAGGAGAGCTTCGGTCTGGCCGTCGACGTGGCCGAGGCCGCGGGTGAGGGCTCCTTCGACGAGGTCGACGCAGTGGTGGGGCTGCTTGAGGCTGAGGGCCTGGTGGGCGAGGGCGCGCATCATCCAGGCGGCGTGTCCGTGGGGATCGGCTTCGCAGGCAAGTTGGTAGCCGACCTGGTAGTAGCGCTGGGCGGCGCCTTCCTGGCCGAGGTCGTGGTGCTTCCAGCCTGCCAGGTAAGCGAGTTCGGCCACGGCGCCGAAGGCCGCCTGTCGTAAGGCTTCGTTCGGGTAGCGGCCTCGGAGCATGGGGGCGGCGGTGTCGGCGAGGTAGGCGGTGACCGTGGTCAGGCCGTGGCCGCCACCGAGCCGTTCGTCGGCGGCGCTGAAGGCTGCGGTGATTTGGCGTACGACGTCCACGTCCTCGGCACCGACCACGGATGTGCCGGTGCGGGCGCGGAGCATGCGAGCGGTGGCCTCGTGGTCGTGGGCGAGCGGCATGGCGACGCCAGCTGTGGTGAAGGCTGCCACCGCGAGGAAGCGACGGCGCTCGACGTCGGCGCGGCCCAGGCCGGTGGCTGCCAGGACGGGATCCCGCTCGACCGCCTCCTCGGCTTCTGGTACGCGCAGGCCGATCTCGGTCTGGGTAATGACGCGGCCTGCCCTGCGTGACAGGGCTTCGGCGAGGTACTGCCCGGTCCGTCCGGTGGGCTGGCGCGTGCCGTTCGCCCAGTGGGAGACGGCCGACTTGTTGGTCTGGAGGGTCTCGCCGTTCTCTGCGGCGATGCGTCGGACGTCCTTCGCCAGAGCCTCGTAGGTGCAGCCAATCGCGTCGATGGTGTCACGCAGGCGGGAGTTGGGGTCTCTTCGCGCTGCCACGATCGCCTCCCGTCCGGAGCTGTAAACCGCGTATACCGCTTCAACTGCCTCTCACGGTACCCACTGTGCGTGACGGAGGGTTCACTAATCATCAGCCGCCCGGCCCCGGTCCGACACCGCGACCAGGCTCCCCCCTTCGGCCGGGCGGCACCCCGAAGTTCCGTACGCCTAAACCGGATTCGGGCATTGCTGTGCCCGGCCCCGGCCGATCAGAGACGGAGACACGGTGACCACCATCGACACCACGGCCATCACGGTCCTACTGCCCGACGCGTTCGACGAGCGCTGGAGCCGCCTGCCCGGCATCCACGTCGACGCCCGGTGCATCACCATCGACCCGGCCGAGTACTTCTTCCGCTTCGAGTCCAGCTCCTGGCTCGTCGCCGACTGGGAGCTGGTCAAGTCCCAGCTCTTGGACGTGGAGGAGACCACCGAGAGCGCGGTCGAGCAGCTCGCGCTGGACTTCATCAAGGCCCACGCCACCTCCACCTCGGACGCCGCCAAGGTGCTCTCCACCGCCTACGAGGTGTACGCCTACCTCTTCCGCGACGAGCACCTCGCCGGCCTCGGTCTGCCGCAGATCACCGCCGACCACCTGCGGATGCTGCGCGAGGCGGCCACGCTGATGGCGCTGAACAAGGTCGAGCTGGACGGGCACATCTCCAACGTGGGCCCGTGCTGGTTCTTTCCCGCCGCCACCTCCGTCGTCTTCGACCTGGACGACGAGATGGGCGGCATGCTCGACGAGGTCTACCACGGCGGCTGGTTCAACGAGCACCGCCGCATCGAGTCCATCAAGGCCCACGCCGCCCTCGGTGGACGGCTCGTGCACGGCTGCCAGTCCGTGCCGGACCAGTCCGGCGGAGTCGTCGCGCCCTACGGTGCCTCGATGGCCGCCTTCCGTGACGACCTCGCGGCCTTCAAGGCCGGATGGATCGAGCAGGTCTACGCCCACCGCGTGAGTCCTGCCGCGTAGCACCACAGCCCTGGCTCCGGGGCGGGTCGGCACCTCTCGTCCGCCCCGGACGCCGCCAACAGCACTGGAGCCCTCTCATGGAAACGAGCCTCAACGCCGATCTCCTGGACAACCTGCTGACCATCGCCGGCCGGTCCAGCGCGGTGCGTGAGGAGGTGCGGGTGTGGTCGATGTCCGGCGTCGAGCGTCTGACCTTCACCGACGGCACCACCGCCATCTTCAAGTACGCCAAGAAGCCGTTCGACAGCGAGGACCAGGCGCTCCGGCTGGCACGCACTCTCGGTGTCCCGGTGCCTGCCGTTCACGCCTCCGCGGTCGTGGACGGCTGGCTCGGGATGCTGCTGGAGGACCTCGGCGCTCCCGCCCGCGAGACCGACGACCTCGACGGCGCCACTGCCGCCGTCGTCCTGCATCGAACCCGCACGGCTGCCGCCCTGCCGGTCCTCGACGCGGAAGGGCTGCGCAGGCTTCCGAGCCGGGCCCTGGAGCACCTCGGCCAGCTGCGCAAGGCCGAGCGATGGCAGGACGCCGACGATGTCGAGGACGCTCTCGACCGGATCGCCCATGGCGCTGAGGCCCGCTCAGCGGGTACTGCAACGGCGCCCTTCGGCTGGGTGCACTCCGAGTTCCACCCCACCAGCCTCCACATCGGCCGACACGGCTGGAGGCTCCTGGACTTCGCCCGCGCCTTCACCGGCCCCGGCCTGCTCGACCTCGCCAGCTGGCACGGCACACTCGACACCCCCGACCCCGTACGCCTGCGCGTCTTCCTGGAGACCTACGTCACCGAAGGCGGCACCCCTGACGCCCTCGCCCCGCGTGGCGGGCTCACCGCCGAGAACTGGGCGCTGGGCTGGCACCGCATGTGGGCCGTCGAGTGGTTCATGGAGCAGTCCATCCGCTGGATCAACGATCCCGCCACCGACCCCGCCTACATCAAGGCCGTACGCCGTCACCTCACCGATGTCCTCCACCTCCTGGAGGTCTGACGTGCTCGCCCAGGCGTCCCCCTGGTACGTCCACGCTCTTCAGCGCACAACGGCCAGCCCCGCCGAACCACTGTCCGTACCGGCGCGGATGGAATGGACCACGCGGCCCGGCAGCGGGCCCGGCGCCGAAATCCTCGGCCCGGATTTGCGTCGCAAGCAGCTGCTGGAACTCGGCTGCGGCCCTGGCCACAACGCCGCCCACCTCGCCACCCGTTACGGCGCCCAGGTCACCGGCGTCGACCTCGTCGGCCTGCAGGTCCGTCGAGCCCGCTCGCACTACGGCCGACTGAACAACCTCACCTTCGTGGCGGGCCACGCCCTGCACTACCTGCAAGCCTCCGACGAGCAGTTCGACGCGGTCTACTCCGTCTTCGGAGCCGTCGGCCTCGTCGCCCCCGAACTCCTGCTCCCGGCCATCGGCCAGCACCTCAAGCCCGGCCGCACTCTCGCCTTCTCCGTCCCCCACCCCCAACGCGGCGGCCTCCGCCCGGCCACCGACGACCGGCCCCGCCGCGACTACGTCACCCTCCCCGACCGCGCCCAACTGTCCATCGCCCGCTGGGACTTCGACACCGACCGCTGGGAGAGACACCTCGATCGCGCGGGCCTCTGGCTCAGCTCGGCCCAGGAATTCCACGACGCCCGGCACGGTCGCTGGCCCACCACCCTGCTGATCACCGCGGGCAAGCTCTGAGCCCCAACCAGTTCCCCTGGGAGAATCCGATGCGCCCGCCCTACCTGCTCCTCGACATCGACGGCGTCCTCATTCCCTTCCCCGACGCGGACGGCTCGACCCCAGCCACCCACGCCCGCCACGACGTCGTGCCCGCCGGCCGCAGCGCCGACGACCCGGTCACCATCTGGCTCAACCCCGCCCACGGCCCCATGCTCATGGAAGTGGTCCGTACCGGCATGGTCACGCCAGTCTGGTGCACCAGCTGGCGCCAGGACGCCTCCACTCTGATCGGACCGCTCCTCGGTCTCCCACCCCTGCCGCACGTCGATCTCCCGCACCTCAAGATCACAACCAGTCACCTCAATGGCTACCTGTGGAAGCGCGACCATGTCGAAGCCTGGCTGGCTGACGCCCCCGCTGTGTGGATCGACGACGACTTCACTGGCCTCGACCACTCCTGGGCCGCAGAGCGCACCGCTCGTGGCGCGGCGACCCTGCTGGTTCAGCCTTATCCCCGTGCTGGGCTGCGGGGTGAACACCTGGCCGAAGTCCGAGCGTGGGCCGGGCGGCTGCTCGCCGTGCGGACTGGTGCATCCGCTGCTCCGAGCGGAACCGAAGCAGCCTGACGCGAAGCCGTGGCAGAACAGTCGATGCCCCCGCCGCGTTGCATGGCGAGGGCCTGACCGGGTTCAGCGGTGCCGACAACGTTCTTCGAGCGTCATGTTCACTGGTGTGGCCGGAGGATGTAGAGCAGCGGACGTGGACGTCGTGCCGCTCAAGGTGCTTTGCCTACGTGCTGCCTGAGCGCGCCTGTTCGGCTGCACGGCGATGCGCCAGTTGAGGACCTCGGCGGGGCGCAGATCTTGGGTGGCCAGGGCCTCGGGATTGTCCGCCTGCGCGAAGATGCGGTGGATGTCGCGCAGGAGCCGCGTCTTCAGGCTGCTCTGCTCGTCCTGGGCCGCCTCGTGGCGGGTCATGGCCAAGCAGGCGGCACGAGCCTGGGCGGGGCCACGCGCCGCCTGCCAGGTCGGCGATGATGACCAGCGGCTCCCAGGTGTCCGCCGCCCGGTCCTCCACCGGCATCTGCGGCACCATTCGGGCAGCCTGACCGCGCAGCGGACCCAGCCAGGCGGTCAGCCGGTCACGCAGCGCGTTGAGTTCCGGCACCGAATACCGGGAGCGGAACGGGGTGACCTTCTCGCCCGGCTTACGCTGCTGCATCCGCAGAACGACCGGCCGATCCATGACCGTGTCCGGCAGGTCGCCGATCCCCACGATAGCGGCCATGGCGAAGGTGGGGAACGGGGTCGGCTTGTGCTCCGGACCGGAGATCCGCCAGGCGGGCCGGTTGCGCTGGTGCCCGGCATTCAGCAGGCCACGCAGGATCTCACTGTCACCGCTCGCCTTGGGACCGAAGATGGTGTCCGCCTCGTCCACCAACAGGGTGGGCGGGTTCTTGCCGATGATCCGGAAGATGACCGCCGGAGAGGTGTTCACCGTCATCATCGGCTGGTGCACGGTCTCGTGGAGCACGTCCAGAACCCGGGACTTGCCGCAGCCCTTCGTCGGGCTCACCACCGCCAGACGCGGCGCGTGCTGCAACGCCGTCTGGAGGTGCGTGGCCGCCACCCACAGGGTGACCGCAGTCAGCGCCTCCTCGCTGGGCAGCACCACGTACTTGCCGATCGCTGCCCGCAACTCGTCCAGCAGCACGGCTCCCTCGACGGACACCTGGCCGCCTGCATCAGCATGGTCACAGGTCCCCGACCCGTCGTCGGGGACCGTGGTCTCCGAAGTGCCCTGGGGACCGTCTACACGGCGATCCCCATTCGTGGTCTGCGCGACCGGAACTCGGGGACCGGATCCGGGGATCGGCTGACCGGAAGTCCCCACCAGGTCCCCGGCTTCTGCTCCGTCCGTATCAGCGTTGTCTGCGCTGCCGGGTCCGGTCAGCAGGTCGTTGACCTCCTGGTTCTCTGCTATGCCAGGGGTGATCGTCGAGCGTGCGGTCCCTATCTGTTCCGGGGACCGGTCCCCGGCGTCCATTGCTTTGATGCCATGCGTGGTCCCCAGGCCCGATAGGGGATCACCGTTACTCGCTGAGCCAGGCAGCGGATCAACTGCGGTGGCCCGCTCCCCGGGGTCGGAGCCGTGGGGACCGACTGGCTCAGCAATGCAGTCCCCGCCTTGGGGACGTGCGGGGTCTCCGTCGGGATTCGATCCGAGCGACAGCATCGTCTGGCCGGGAATGGCGACCGGCGGCCAGATGGCCTTCGTTATGTTCTGCGGGTTGGGGAAGGTGTCTTCCATAGTGCTCCTGGGGTGCGCGCAGGCAGGTGCCCGCTACGCGGGGTGGATTCGTTCGGAAACGCCACTCAGGCGGCGAGGCTCAGCGCAGCGCTGGACGCCCAGGGGCCGAGCACTTTCACAATGGGCCTGTGGTAGCAGACCCGGCGGCCATTTTGGGTCGGGAACTCGACCGTTTGGATCGCGAGTTCGCAAAGCGCAGCGTCCCCCACCGCGGCCAGTTGAGTGCGTGTCCGTTGCACCCCCTCGGCGAAGCGCCAGGAGGAAGACCTGAAGCGGAACGAGCCGATGTCAGGGCATCCAGCCAGGCGGAACAGAAGTGTCGTGATCGGCTGCGGCCCTTGGCCGGCCCTGGCCCGCGCCCTGCGCTCGGCCATGGTGTTCGGGCACCCGCAAGGGTGACCTGCATCAGCTTCCGGGGACAGGAACGCACGCCCGTCGCAGTGGTGCGCCAGGCCACGGGAGTCCCACAGCTTCATCTGCCCTGTCAGCCTGCCAGGATTCTCGACGACGACTCGGAGACTGGCCTTCTCGGCTACGACTTCGAACAGCTGCCCGGAGCCCCCGAGGACACCGTCAATGCTCCGGAGAATCGCCGGTTTCTCTAACCGGCGATGTGGGTGTACTCTCCCTCGCTCGTCTCGGTTCAGCGGCAGGTCAGACCGCTTCTGCTAGCACCTCCTGCTGCCTCGATTCACCAGTCTCTGCGTCATCGCCCTCGGCCTGTTCCGGTCGTACGAACTCGACCGTCGCCCGCTTCTCGACGGGCGTCGACCTTCCCGCACCGGACGCCTTGGTGACCGTGACCCGGCGCACGAACAACTTGACGAAGTCCCGGCGCTCTTGCGTCGTCGCGGCCTCCCACCACGAGCCCTCGCCCACCGGGTCGACGTCCCCCGCGTCAATGGGCAGCCAAAGGTGGATCGGGAGCGTGGGCGTCGCCGCCTCCTCCAACTCGGCGAGACGGGCTTCCGCTCGCTCCATGCGCCCAAGGAGCCGTTCCCTGCGCTCGCGGAACCGGCGCCGTCCGACGGGGTCGTCGTAGTCGCCGGCCTCCTCCCGGTCGTACAGCTCCTCCAGTGCGTGCTTGGCATCGGCGCGTTCGGCGACGAGACTACGGCGCTCACCCACGATCTCCGGCTGTTCCGTCTGGGCCGCGTACCGTCGAGCAGCCTCGGCGAGGATGACCGCCGTCTCGGGGTCGTCCTCGGCTGTCTGGGTGAGGGCGAGGATCCGCTGGGCAACGTACAGGTCCAGGGTTTGCATGCTGATCGTGCACTCGCCCTCGTGCTGGCTCGGCAGCGCTTTCCGACGGCGGCAGCGGTACGCGGCCTTGTTGGGAGTGGTGGCGCGGTGCGACGTCATCACCGCACCGCAGTCGCAGAAAAGGACTTCCATGGCGGAGAGGACGGCGTGTCCGCGCGACAGGCCCCTGCCCTGGCCCCTGCCGTCGAGCCACTTCTGCAGTTCGTGCCAGTCGTCCGGCAGGATGATCGGCGGGTACGCCTGGACCGGCTTCATGGTCTCTGGGTCGCGCTCGATGCGGTAACTCTCGATGGCGCCGGTCAGTCTGCCGTCCTCCTGGCGTTTGTACACCGGGGTCGCCGCGTAGCCCGCGATGCGCGGGTCGCGGAGGATGCGCATGGCCGTCTTGGGATCCCAGACGCTGTCCTTCGTCTTCTTGCCGACCCGCTGCCCCTTCGTCGGTACGCCGTCGGCGGTCATCTGGGCACAGATGCCTGTGAGGGAGCCCGGGTGTCGGCGCCCCCCTCCAGGCCGATACGGCATGTCCTTGTACTCCTTGATCCGCGCCCACATGTCCTGGATCACCGGCACCTCGTCGGGATCGTGCTCCAGGACATGGATCACGACGGGCCTGCCGTCGGCCGTCGTGCGCGTCGCGGGGACCATTCGAAAGCCGTACGGCGGCTTGCCGCCCACGTAGCCACCGAGTTCGCGGGCCGTGTTCTTCGCGCCCCGCACCGCGTCGCTCTTGTTCTTGCTCTCACTGTGGGCCGCGTCAAGCCGCAGGATCAGGTGGATCAGGTCCATCAGGTTGCCCTTGCGGAACTCGCCCTCGGTGAGGCTGACGATCGTCACGCCGAGGTTGAGTAGCTCCGTGACGATGGGGATGGCGTCCAGCGGATCCATCCGTGACAGGCGGCTGATGTAGTAGACGATGATCAGGTTGATCCGGCCCTCGTGGCAGTCCTTGAGCAGCCGGCCGTAGTCCGGGCGGCCGTCGCCCGTGAACGCGGATATCCCGAGGTCCTCGTACTCGGTGATGCTGACGGCTCCGCGACGCTTCGCCTCGGCCACACCCGCAGCGCGCTGCGTGACCGTGCTGACCTCGGACTTGTTGGCGCGCCCCACGGACTGACGCCCATAGACACCGGCATGGATGTCCATGCCGGTCACCACCCCTGGTCTGATCATGGGGGGACTCTAGCTGATTATTTGGCCCCCCAATTGGTTTCACCCAGGACACGCCCTGGCACCCGAACCGGCGGCTTCGAGACCATCACCAACGGCGACACCCAGTGGATGACGGCGGGCTCCGGGCTGCTGCACATCGAGGCGCCGCCGGAGCAGCTGGTGATGTCCGGCGGGCTCTTCCACGGGCTCCAGCTGTGGGTGAACCTGCCGCCCCGGGACAAGATGATGGCCCCCAGGTACCAGGACATCCGCAGTGGCAGTGTCCAGCTGCTCACCTCCCCCGACGGCGGCGCGCTGCTCCGGGTCATCGCCGGTGAGCTGGACGGTCACGACGGCCCCGGGATCACGCACACGCCGATCACCATGGTCCACGCGACCCTCGCCCCGGGCGCCGAGGTCACCCTGCCCTGGCGGGAGGAGTTCAACGGCCTGGCGTACGTGATGGCGGGTCGGGGCTCCGTGGGCGCCGAGCGGCGGCCGGTGCGCCTCGGGCAGACCGCCGTCTTCGGGGCCGGCGGTTCGCTGACCGTCCGTGCGGACGAGAAGCAGGACGCGCACACGCCGGACCTGGAGGTCGTGCTGCTCGGCGGGCGGCCGATTCGGGAGCCGATGGCGCACTACGGGCCGTTCGTGATGAACACGCGCGACGAGCTGCAGCAGGCGTTCGACGACTTCCAGAAGGGCCGGCTGGGCACCGTACCGGCGGTGCACGGCATGTCGGAGGCGGGCCCGGAAGCCTGACGTCGTGTCACCCGGGCGGGCCGTCCGCACAGGACAGCCCGCCCGGCGCGTGATCGGCTGGGGCCGTGCAGCTGCTTCCCGGCCCGGTCCGTCGGCTCGCCGCCTGGTGCGCCGTCATCCTGCTCGCCAGCGGTGTCGCCTACGTCGCGATCCGGCTCTGCGTCGAGCTGCGCACCGCGGTGACACCGGCGCTGCTGGCGCTGCTCGGCACCGCGCTGCTCAGACCGCTGCACCGGCGGCTGGTCAAGGCGCACGTGCAGCGCTCGCTGGCGGCAGGGCTGACCTGTGTCGCCGTCGTCGCCGTGGTCGGCGGGGCCGTGTACATCGTGGTGTCCGTGCTCATCGAGACCGGCGAGCAGATCATCGCCTCGGTCCGGCACGCCGCGCGGGACATCGCCGACCACTTCGGGGCGGCCGGGACCTCGCTGGACGACCTGGCGTCCAACGCGCGTGAGCTGCTGGGCAAGTTCGGCGGGACGGCCGCCTCCGGTGTGGTCACCGGGCTCAGCGTCGTCGGCGAGATGCTGGCCGTGGCGGTGCTCGCCCTGCTGCTGGTCTTCTTCTTCCTGCGCGACTCCGACCGGGCCGTCGGCACGGTGCGCGCGATCGCCCCGCCCGGCGCCGCCGACACCGTCGAGGCGATGGCCCGGCGCGCCTTCGGGGCCGTCGAGGGCTTCATGCGCGGCACCACCCTCATCGCCCTCATCGACGCGCTCTGCATCACCATCGGGCTGCTGATCCTGCGCGTCCCCGGCGCGGTGGGGCTCGGCGCGCTGGTCTTCGTCGGGGCCTACATCCCGTACCTGGGGGCGTTCATCTCCGGCACCGTCGCCGTGCTGGTCGCGCTGGCGGACCGGGGGTTCGTCATCGCGCTCTGGGCCCTCGGGGTGGTCGTGGCCGTGCAGGTGCTTGAGGGGCACGTGCTCCAGCCGATGATCCAGAGCCGGACCGTGCAGATGCACCCGGCGGTCGTGCTGCTGGCGCTGACCGCGGGGGCGTCGGTGGCGGGCATCCTGGGGATGCTGCTCGCCGTTCCGCTGACCGCGGCGGCGTTCGGGATCGTCCACGAGCTCCAGAAGCGTTACGCCGCTTCGGAACCGTCGGCCGGGCCGCCGTCCGGGGCCGCCGACTCGTAGACCTCGTACCAGATGCTCTTGCCCTCGCCGCGCGGGGCGACGCCCCAGGCGTCGGCGAGCAGTTCGATCAGCATCAGGCCGCGTCCCGAGGAGGCCATCTCCCCCGGGCGGCGCTTGTGCGGCAGGTCGTCGCCGTTGTCGGTGACCTCCACCCGGATCCGCCGTTCGCCGGGCTCGCCGGCGACCTCGGCGACGAGCAGGGCGTCGGTGTCGGTGTGCACCAGGACGTTCGTCAGCATCTCGGAGAGCAGGAGGACCGCCGCGTCCCGCTGGTCGTCGTCGGGCCAGTCGTGCAGCAGGTCACGCAGATGCTGCCGGGCGGTGGCGATCCGGGCGGGCTCGGCCTGCGCGACCGAGAGCATGGTGCGGCGCACCGTCGGCCGGGCCACGGTGCTGTCGCCGCAGCCGCAGCCCTCGCCCTGCCGGCACAGCAGCAGCAGGGCGATGTCGTCCTCCCGCCGGTCGGCCAGCGGGCCGGTGGTGTGGTGCGAGGAGGGGCCGTGCACGGCCTGGACCAGGGCGTCGGCGAGGTCCTCCAGGCCGCCCGCGTGGTCCTCCAGGATCACGCGGAGGCGGTGCCAGCCGGTCTGCAGGTCGTGGCCGCCGGTCTCCACCAGGCCGTCCGTGCACAGCATCAGGGTGTCCCCGGGCTCCAGGGCGAGCCGGGTGGTCGGGTAGTCGGTGTCCGGGTCGATGCCGAGGGGCAGTCCGCCCGCCGTGGCGAGGATCAGCGCCGTCCCGTCCGCCATGCGCACCACCGGGTCCAGATGCCCGGCGCGGGCGCTCTCCACGGTGCCCGTCGCGGGGTCGACCTCGGCGTAGTAGCAGGTCGCGAAGCGCAGGTCGCCGGGGTCGTCGTCGGACTGGGTCAGGCCGTGGAAGAAGTGCGAGGCGCGGGAGAGCACCGCGTCCGGGCGGTGGCCCTCGGAGGCGTAGGCGCGCAGCGCGATGCGCAGCTGGCCCATCAGCGCGGCCGCCCGTACGTCGTGTCCCTGGACGTCGCCGATCACCAGGGCGAAGCGTTCCCCGGGCAGCGGGATCATGTCGTACCAGTCGCCGCCGACCTGGAGTCCGCCGCCGGTGGGGACGTAGCGGGCGGCGATGTCCATGCCGGGGATCTCCGGGCCCAGCACGGGCAGCATGGTGCGCTGGAGCCCGTCGGTCAGCTCCCGCTGGGTCTCGGCGGCGCCCGCCCGGGACAGGGCCTGCGCCAGCATCCGCGCCACGGTGGTCAGCACGGACCGCTCGTCCGGGGTGAACGCGACCGGGTACGCGAAGGCCGCCAGCCAGGCGCCCATGGTGCGGCCGGCCACGGTCAGCGGCAGGTAGGCCCAGGAGCGGCGGCCGAAGCGCTCGGCGAGCGGCCAGGTCATGGGGTAGCGGGACCGGTACTGCTCGGGGGAGGAGAGGTAGACCGCCCGGCCGGTGCGGACCACCTCGGCGGCCGGGTAGTCGGTGTCCAGGGACATGTCCACGAACGGGTTGACCTCGTTCTCGGGCTGCCCGTGGTGGCCGATGACGGTGAGGCGGTCGCCGGAGACCCCGAACACCGCGAGGCCGTCCGGCGAGAAGCCCGGCATCGACAGGGCCGCGGCGACCCGCAGCACCTCCTCCGTGGAGCGCGCCTCGGCCAGGGCCCGGCCCGCGTCCAGCAGGAAGGCCTCGCGCGAGCGGCGCCAGTCGCCGGTGACCGCGCTGCGGCCCGCGGGGGTGCCGGGGGTGGGCTCGGCGACCTCCTGGAGGGTGCCGGTCAGCTCGTACGCCTTGCGCACGGGGTCGAAGGAGGGCTTGGAGCGGCTGCGGACCACGCGGACGACATGGCCCCGCTCGTCCATGATCCGGATCCGGACCTCGGCGAGGGTGCCCTCCGCGACGGCGAGCTGGACCACTCCGGTGATCTCGTTCCAGTCGACCGGATGCAGCCGGGCCCGTACCTGCGCCTCGGTGAGGCACACGCGTTCCGCGGGCAGTCCCAGCAGGCGGGCGGCCTCCGCGTCCACCGTGACCTCACCCGTGGCGGTGTCCCAGTGCCACAGGCCGGTCGCCAGGGCGGCGAGGACGTCCCCCACGTCGGGCAGGGGCTCACCAGTGCGCATGGGCCCACTGTAGGAAGAGGTGATCGCACGCTGCCACCGCTCGCGGCGGGGCCACGGCGGGTCAAAGGGGAGGAAGGCAGCCTTGGGTGCCCGGTACGCTGGGGTTGTTTCACGTGAAACGCGAAACACCATCCCCGATCCGCGAAGGCTGGATGAACGACGATGCATCGGTACAGGTCCCACACCTGCGGCGAGCTCCGCTCCTCTGACGTCGGCACCGACGTCCGACTGAGTGGCTGGCTGCACAATCGGCGCGACCTGGGCGGCATCCTCTTCATCGATCTGCGCGATCACCACGGCATCACGCAGCTCGTCGCCCGTCCGGGCACCGAGGCGTACGAGGCGCTGGACAGGCTGACCAAGGAATCGACCGTTCGGGTCGACGGCCAGGTCGTCTCCCGCGGCGCCGAGAACATCAACCCCGACCTGCCCACCGGCGAGGTCGAGGTCGAGGTGGGCGAGGTCGAGCTGCTCGGCGCCGCCCAGCCGCTGCCCTTCACCATCAACACCGAGGACGGGGTCAACGAGGAGCGGCGGCTGGAGTACCGCTTCCTCGACCTGCGCCGCGAGCGCATGCACCGCAACATCATGCTGCGTACGTCGGTCATCTCCTCGATCCGCAGCAAGATGGTGGCCCTCGGCTTCAACGAGATGGCGACGCCGATCCTCACCGCGACGTCCCCCGAGGGCGCCCGCGACTTCGTCGTCCCCTCCCGCCTCCACGCGGGACGGTTCTACGCCCTGCCGCAGGCGCCGCAGCAGTTCAAGCAGCTCCTGATGATCTCCGGCTTCGACCGGTACTTCCAGATCGCGCCCTGCTTCCGCGACGAGGACGCCCGCGCGGACCGCTCGCCGGGCGAGTTCTACCAGCTCGACGTCGAGATGAGCTTCGTCGAGCAGGAGGACGTCTTCCGGCCGATCGAGCAGCTGATGACGGAGCTGTTCGAGGAGTTCGGCAACGGCCGGCACGTGACCTCGCCGTTCCCGCGCATCCCGTTCCGCGAGGCGATGCTGAAGTACGGCTCCGACAAGCCCGACCTGCGGGCCCAGCTGGAGCTGGCCGACATCACCGACGTCTTCGAGGGCTCGGAGTTCAAGGCGTTCGCCGGCAAGCACGTCCGCGCGCTGCCCGTGCCGGACGTCTCGGGCCAGCCCCGCAAGTTCTTCGACCAGCTCGGCGACTACGCGGTGGAGCAGGGCGCCAAGGGCCTGGCCTGGGTCCGCGTCGCCGAGGACGGCTCGCTGACCGGCCCGATCGCGAAGTTCCTCACCGAGGAGAACGTCGCCGAGCTGACCAAGCGCCTCTCGCTGGCCGCCGGGCACGCGGTGTTCTTCGGCGCGGGTGAGTTCGACGAGGTCTCCAAGATCATGGGCGCGGTGCGGGTCGAGGTCGCCAAGCGTGCCGGGCACTTCGAGGAGAACGTCTTCCGGTTCTGCTGGATCGTCGACTTCCCGATGTTCGAGAAGGACGAGGAGACGGGGAAGATCGACTTCTCCCACAACCCGTTCTCGATGCCGCAGGGCGGCATGGACGCGCTGGAGAACCAGGACCCGCTGGACATCCTTGCCTGGCAGTACGACATCGTCTGCAACGGCGTGGAGCTGTCCTCGGGCGCGATCCGGAACCACGAGCCGGACATCATGCTCAAGGCCTTCGGGATCGCGGGCTACGACGCGGAGACCGTCGAGCGCGAGTTCGCCGGCATGCTCCGCGCGTTCCGCTTCGGCGCCCCGCCGCACGGCGGCATCGCCCCGGGCGTCGACCGCATCGTGATGCTGCTGGCCGACGAGCCCAACATCCGCGAGACCATCGCCTTCCCGCTCAACGGCAACGCCCAGGACCTGATGATGGGCGCCCCGACGGAGCTGGACGAGTCGCGGCTGAGGGAGCTGCACCTGACGGTACGCAAGCCGCAGCCGCAGTAGTCGAGGCGTACGAAGGGGCCCGGCATCGTGATCGATGCCGGGCCCCTTCGGGTCTGCCGGTCCGGGTCGGTCAGCCGGATTCGTCCGCGGGGCGCATCAGGGCCCGCGCCAAGTGCTTGCGGGTCTTCGGGTCATCGGCCACGTACTGCCGCAGATAACCGCAGTCGGCGCAGACGAGCGTCGTGAGCGCGAGCGTCTTGTGGGCGAAGTTGTCCCTGAGCCTGACGATGACCGAGCCGCCCCGGTGCTGGTTGACCTCGACGGGGAAGACCTCCCCCGATCCGCAGTCCGGGCACCGCCGCACGTCTCCGCCTCCGTCCGGGGTCACCTGGCGACGAACTGGGTCAGGATGGCCTGGACCTCGTAGATGTCGACGCCCTTGGTGAAGGTCTTCTGGATCGGGGTCTGGGAGCCGGAGAGCCAGATCTTCAGTTCCGCGTCGAGGTCGAAGGTGCCGGCCGTCTCGACCGCGAAGTGCGTGATGCTGCGGTACGGGACCGAGTGGTACTCCGTCTTCTTGCCGGTGATGCCCTGCTTGTCGATCAGGATCAGGCGCCGGTCGGTGAACAGGATGGTGTCGCGGATCAGCAGGTACGCGGCGTGGACCTGCTCGCCGTGGCCGAGCAGGCGGGCGTACTCCTGCTGGGCCTGGGCCGGGTCGATGCTGTGGGCGTTGCCGAACAGTGCCATGGGAGCCCCCTCGTGTACTCGCTGTGCACCGATCTTCGCAAAGCCGGGGGCCCGGGAGAAGGTCTGATCCTCCCGGGCCCCCGGCTGTAGCGAGCGCGTTACGCGGTCGGCTTCTCCTCGAGACGGGGGAAGAGCACCGCGCCCTTGGTGACGGTCGCGCCGGCGGGCAGGCGGCCCCAGTCCGCGGAGTCCTGGACCTTCTGGTCCGCGAGGGCGCCGAGGGAGGCCTCGGCGCCGAGGGAGTCCCAGAGCTTCTGCGAGGTGTCCGGCATGATCGGGTTCAGCAGGACGGCCACCGCGCGGAGCGACTCCGCGGCCGTGTAGAGGATCGTCGCCAGGCGGGCCCTGCCCTCCGGTGAACCCGCTGCGTCAGCAGCATGATCGAATGCAGTCTTCGCGACCTTCCAGGGCTCCTGCTCGGTGATGTAGCCGTTGACCTGCTTCACGAAGTCGAAGACCGCCAGGATGCCGCCCTGGAAGTCCAGCTCCTCGCCGATCTTCCGGTCGGCCTCCGTGACGGCCCTGGTCAGGCCGGAGTGGATCGCCTTCTCGGCCTCGCTGTCCGCCGTCGCCTCCGGCAGCTCGCCGCCGAAGTACTTGCCGACCATGGCCGCGACGCGGGAGGCGAGGTTGCCGTAGTCGTTGGCCAGCTCGCTGGTGTAGCGGGCGGAGAAGTCCTCCCAGGAGAACGAGCCGTCCTGGCCGAACGCGATCGCGCGCAGGAAGTACCAGCGGTACGCGTCCACGCCGAAGTGCGAGGTCAGGTCCTGCGGCTTGATGCCCGTCAGGTTGGACTTGCTCATCTTCTCGCCGCCGACCATCAGCCAGCCGTTCGCGGCGATCTTGCCCGGCAGCGGGAGGCCCTGCGCCATCAGCATGGCCGGCCAGATGATCGCGTGGAAGCGGAGGATGTCCTTGCCGACCAGATGGACGTCGGCCGGGAAGGTCGACTCGAACTTCTCCGGGTTCTCGTTGTAGCCGACCGCCGTGGCGTAGTTCAGCAGGGCGTCGACCCACACGTAGATGACGTGCTTCTCGTCCCAGGGCACCGGGACGCCCCAGTCGAAGGTCGAGCGGGAGATGGAGAGGTCCTGGAGTCCCTGCCGTACGAAGTTCATGACCTCGTTGCGCGCGGACTCGGGCTGGATGAAGCCCGGGTTGGCCTCGTAGTGGGCGAGGAGCTTCTCGCTGTACTCGCTCAGCTTGAAGAAGTAGTTCTCCTCACTGAGGATCTCCACCGGCTTCTTGTGGATCGGGCACAGCTTCTGGCCCGCGTACTCGCCCTCGCCGTCGAGCAGCTCGCCGGGGAGCTTGTACTCCTCGCAGCCCACGCAGTACGGGCCCTCGTAGCCGCCCTTGTAGATCTCGCCCTTGTCGTGCAGGTCCTGCACGAACTCCTGGACGCGGTCGGTGTGCCGCTTCTGCGTGGTGCGGATGAAGTCGTCGTTCGCGATCTCCAGGTGCTCCCACAGGGGCTTCCAGGCCTCGGTGACGAGCTTGTCGGCCCAGGCCTGCGGGGTGACCCCGTTCGCCTCGGCCGTGCGCATGATCTTCTGACCGTGCTCGTCCGTGCCGGTGAGGTACCACACCTTCTCGCCGCGCTGGCGGTGCCAGCGGGTGAGCACGTCGCCTGCGACGGTCGTATAGGCGTGGCCCAGGTGAGGAGCGTCGTTGACGTAGTAGATGGGGGTCGAGACGTAGAACGCCTTCGTCCCCTGCTTCTCGTTTCCAGTGGCCGCCATGGGCGAAATCCTACTGGTCCGTCGGTGATCGACTCACACGCGTTTCGGGGGGTGGACGGGGTGCCTTCGTTGTACTCCGGTTCACCCCCCGACGGGTGGTGCGTGGCGTGCGTGGCCGTGCGTGGCCGTGCGTGGCGGCTACGGGCGCCAGTCGGCCAGGACGCCCTCGTACAGCTCCTGGTCGGTGAGTTCCTTGGGGGTCTCGCCGGCGAGGAAGTGGGAGGCGTTGGCCGTCTTGAGCTTGCGGAGGTAGTCGAAGGCCTTGTTCTCCGGGTCGCCGAAGGCGACGAAGGAGAAGTGGACGTTCGGGTGCTGCGCGGCGGCGTCGGTCAGGGCCCGGGTGGCCGGGGTCTTGGCGTCGGGGGCGCCGTCGGTCTGGAAGACCACCAGGGCGGGGGTGCCGGCAGGGGCCTCCTTGGTGTGGTGGGCGAGGACGGCTTCTACGGCGGCGTGGTAGCTGGTGCGGCCCATGCGGCCGAGCGCTGCGTGCAGCTCGTCGATCTTGTTCTCGTGGTCGGTGAGGGTGAGGTCGCCGGTGCCGTCCACCTCCGTGGAGAAGAACGTGACGTGGACCGTCGCCTCGGGGTCGAGGTGGGCGGCGAGGGCGAGGGTCTGCTCGGCGAGGGCCTGGGCGGAGCCGTCCTTGAAGTACGGGCGCATGGAGGCGGAGCGGTCGAGGACGAGGTGGACCTTGGCGCGGGTGCCGGTGAGGTTGTGGGTCTTGAGGGTGGTGGCGGCGGCCTTGTAGGCGGTGGTGAGGGCGGGGGCGCGGGATCGGAGGCGTGCGGCTGTTGTCGCCGGTTTCGGGGTCGCCTCCGGCTGGGGGTTCGGGGGCGCCTCGGCTTCGCCTTCGGCGTCCTTGTTCCCACCCGCACCACCCGTGCTGCTTTCGTTGTCGGGTGCGGGTGGCCCCTGTGGGGCCTCGGCGCCGTCGGCGGCTGCGGGCTCGGGGGTGTGGGTGGGGACCGGGGGCTCCACCGGCTTCGCCTCGGCCTCCGGCTTCGGCTTCGGCTTCGCCTCGGCCTCCGGCTTCGGCTTCGGCTTCGCCTCGGCCTCAGCTTCCGGCTTCGCCTCGGCTTCCGGCTCGGGCTCGGGCTTCGCTTCCGCCTCGGGCTTCGGCTTCGGCCCGGGCTTTGCCTCGGCTTCCGGCTTCGGCTTCGGCTTTGCCTTCGCTTCCGGCTTTGCGTTCGGCTCTGGCTCCGAGGTCGGGTGTGGGACTGTGATGTTGGTGAAGGCGGCCTTGACGAGGTCGTGTTCGTCGGGGGTGGTTTCCGAGCGGGGCTCGGGGACCTGGGGGGCCTCCGGCTGGGCCGGGGGTGCGGTGGGCTGGGACGGGAGCTTCGGCTCCGGCGCGGTGACCGGCGGTGCCGTCTTCTGCGTCGCACCCTCCGCAGGGGCGGTCTGTTCTTTGCGTGACCGGCCGAACGCGTTCCGCAGGAGAGTGAGAATGCCCATGTGCGCAACCCTTCGCGTGAGTTGATGCCCGTCAATCCCTGGCCAGGACGGACACGTAAGGTTAGCGGTCCCGACTTGTGATCTTGTGCAGGGTCTGCACGAAAGCACGGGCGCGTCAAGGTGGGATCGAGACGCCGCGGCAATTCCCTTCCGGCTTCCGGGGGTTCACCCGTCGTTCACCGCACCGCCCGGCTCCCGCACGTATGTGCACCTACGGTCGCGCTGACACCAAGGGTTACCAGGGTTTCTCAAGGGGAGAACACAGTGCGCAAGCTGCTGCCGTTGATCGGCACGCCGTCCGGTTCGCATCCCGGCGGCCGGTCCGCCATGACCTGCCGTTTCCGGTGTGGTGACGCCTGTTTCCACGAGGTGCCCAACACCAGCTCCAACGAGTACGTCGGTGACGTGATCGCCGGCGCGCTCAGCCGCCGTTCCATGATGCGTGCCGCGGCCGTCGTGACCGTCGCCGCGGCGGGTGCCGGGGCCGTGGGCGTGGCCGGGGCGCCGTCGGCGCAGGCCGCGCCGGTGGCCGGCCGGGGGCACGGGCACCGTCCGAAACCGCAGGGTGCGCGCGGGCTGCGGTTCACGCCCGTCGCACCCAACACGGACGACACCGTCACCGTTCCGGAGGGTTACCGGCAGGACGTCGTGATCCGTTGGGGTGAACCCATTCTGCGCGGGGCGCCCGCCTTCGACCCGGAGAAGCAGACCGCCGAGGCCCAGGCCGGTCAGTTCGGGTACAACAACGACTTCCTGGCGCTGCTGCCGCTGCGGGGCGAGCGCGGCCGGCAGGTCCTCGTCGCCAACCATGAGTACACCGACGAGATTCTTATGTTCCGGGGCTACGACCCCGAGAATCCGACGCGCGAGCAGGTCGAGGTCGCCTGGGCCGCACACGGGCTGTCCGTCGTAGCCGTGGAGGAGGAAAGGAGGAGTGGGCGGCTGACGCCCGTCTCGCGGCATCGGCTCAACCGGCGGGTCACCGCCACCACCGAGTTCCGGCTGACCGGGCCCGCCGCCGGGTCCGACCTGGTGAAGACCTCCGTCGACCGGTCCGGGCGCAAGGTGCTCGGCACCCTCAACAACTGCTCCGGCGGCACCACCCCGTGGGGCACCACGTTGCACGGCGAGGAGAACTTCAACCAGTACTTCGCCAACGGCCACAGCACCACCGACAAGCGGTACGGGGTCGGCACCGGCGCCACCGAGCGCAAGTGGGAACGCTTCGACAAGCGGTTCGACGTCGCCCAGGAACCGAACGAGGTGCACCGCTTCGGGTACGTCGTCGAGCTCGACCCGTACGACCCGGACTCCACGCCCCGCAAGCACACCCTGCTCGGCCGCTTCAAGCACGAGGCCGCCACCGTGCGGCTGACCTGGGACGGCCGCCCGGTCGTCTACACCGGCGACGACGAGCGGTTCGACTACTTCTACAAGTTCGTAGGCAGCAAGCGGATGCGGCACGGCAGCAGCCGCGGGGCGCGCGAGCACAACCTGTCGCTGCTCGACGAGGGCACCCTGTACGTCGCGGGGCTCAGCGGGGACTCCCCGGCGATCGAGATCGACGGCACGGGCAGGCTGCCGCGCGACGGCGAGTTCGACGGCAGCGGCCGCTGGATCCCGCTGGTCACCGCGACCGAGGACGGCGCCGTCTCGCACGTCGAGGGCATGAGCGCCGAGGAGGTGTGCGTGTTCACGCGGCTCGCCGGGGACAGGGTCGGCGCGACGAAGATGGACCGGCCCGAGGACATCGAGCCGTCGCCGGCGACCGGCAAGGTGTACGTCGCCCTCACCAACAACTCCAACCGCGGGGTGGGCTCCAATGCCAAGGCGGACGAGGCCAACCCGCGCCACGCCAACAAGCACGGGCACGTCCTGGAGCTGACCGAGCGCTGGAACCGGGCCGACGCCACCACCTTCGCCTGGTCGCTGTTCCTGGTCGCGGGCGACCCGGAGGACCCGGCGACCTACTTCGCGGGCTTCCCGAAGGACCGGGTCAGCCCGATCTCCTGCCCGGACAACGTGGCCTTCGACAACCACGGCAACCTGTGGATCTCCACCGACGGCAACGCGCTCGGCACCCACGACGGCCTCTTCGGCGTCGCGACCAAGGGCGACCGGCGCGGTGAGCTGAAGCAGTTCCTGACCGTGCCGACCGGCGCGGAGACCTGCGGTCCGCTCATCCAGGACCGGCGCGTGCTGGTCGCCGTGCAGCACCCGGGCGAGGTGGACGGCGCCTCCGTGGAGGAGCCCGCCAGCACCTGGCCCGACGGGCCGGGGAAGATCGTGCGCCCGGCGGTCGTGGCGGTGTGGCGCGCGGACGGCGAGGACATCGGCGTCTGAGCCCCGCCGCCCCGCCGGCCCCTCAGCCGGACCCGTGCAGCGTGAGGTCGACGACCAGCGCGCGGTGGTCGGTGTCGGCCAGGTCCAGGAACCGGGCGTCGCGCGCGGCGAAGTCCTCCGACACGAGGACGTGGTCGATCTGCACGCCGAACGCCGGGGCGGTCCGGGCCGGCCAGCTGACCGTACGGTCGGCCCCGGCCAGCCGGGCGGCGTCGCGCAGCCCCGTGTCGAGGATGCGGCGGAAGGCGGCGTGGTCCTGGGAGGCGTTGAAGTCGCCGGCCACGACGGCGGGCGTTCCTCGGTCCCCGGCGACCGCGTCCCGCAGCGCGTCCAGCTCGTCGCGCCACAGGCCCACCTGGTCCGGCAGCGGCGGCATCGGGTGGGCGAGCTGGAGCCGTACGGCGTGGCCGCGCACGTCGGCGACGGCGCCCGGCATGCCCATGGTGCCGGGGACGCCGGCGGTGGCCTTGAGCGGGAAGGCGCTCAGGATGACCGACCCCTCGGAGCCGCCGCCCTCCACGGCCCGCCGGTGGGGGTAGTCGGCGGCGAGGTCGCGGCGCAGCGCCGCGTCGCACGTGTACTCGCACTCCTGAACGAATACGAGGTCGGGCTTCTCCTCCCGGACGGCCGCGACGAGCGCGTCGGTGCCCTGCCCGAACTCGACGTTCGAGGTCAGTACCCGCAGCTCGGCGAGGGGCGGCCCGGCGGGCTCGACGGACTTGCCGTACGGCTCGATGAACCAGGCCAGCAGCCCGAGCAGGGCGACGCCCCACACCGCGCCGGTCCACCACCGCGCGAGCAGCGTCAGTAGCAGACCGGTGCCGGTCGGCACGAGCAGCCAGGGCAGGAAGGCGAGCAGCTGCGGTACGGGGGTGACGCCGTCGGTGTCCGCGACGCGGCCGCCGACGACCACGCTGACCAGGGCGAAGAGCAGCGCCGCGCACCAGGCTCCGAAACGCCGTCCGGTGCGGCGGTCGGCCGTTCGGCCGGAGGAGTCCGTCCACTCACCGGTCGCCGTGTCGGTGTCCAAGTCCCGGCCCTTCGCTCGCGGATGCGATGCCCGAATCCTCCCTCAAAGACGGGAGCCGGGGGCCGAAAGTTGCGCGCCGGGCCCCTACGCCGGTGCGTGGAACTCCCGTACGACCTCGATGCGGCCGACGATGTGCCGGTTGAACTCCGCCGGCCTGGCGCACAGGGGCGGCAACTGTTCCTTGGCGAGTGTGGCCGGCTTGATCAGTGCGATCTGAGACAAGTGCGACCTGGGCCACCGGAACACGGTGCCGGCGTGCTGGGTCTCTGAACCACCGGAGTCATGGTTCAGGGCCTCCCCGTTACCGATGCCGGCCGCCCGGGTGCGGATCCCGCCGAATGATCCCGGAGCCGGACGCCGGTCCCGCCAAGTGATTTCAGAGCCGGGTGCGGTTCGGCCCGGGGGTCGTGGGATCGGTGGCGGACGGTGTGGGGGGACGGCGGCGGTGCAGGAGGTGGCGGAGGCGGGCCGTGAGCCAGGAGGTCAGGGCCACCGTGAGGCCGAGGCCGACGAGCAGCCAGGAGGCCGTGCGCAGGGTCTCGGTGAGGGCGTCGTAGGCGGCGCCCGCGGCGGGGCCGTCCACCGGGCCGGGGAGGCCGGTGACGGTGAGCCGGCGGCCGAGCACGACGGCCAGGGCGAGCAGTGCCCCGCCCAGGGCGGTGCCGATCCCGGCGGCCGTGAGCGCGCGGCGGCGGCAGGCGGCGACCGCGATGCCGGTGACCGCGAAGGCGACCGCCGCGAGCGGCAGCCAGAAGGCGGCGACGTCGAGCACGTGGTAGCCCTCCCTGAGCCGGTCCGCCTCGTGGGCCGGGAGCACGGTGACCGCGGTGTGCCGGACGGGAATGCGCCGCGCGAACGGCACGTGGTCCTCGGCCAGGCGCTCCCGTACGCGTGCGGTGACGGGCGCCAGGTCGACGGTGACGGGGCGGCCCCGTGCCCCGTCGTCCCGCAGGGCGCGCAGTACGGCGACGTGGACGGCGCGGTTGGCCGCGTCCCAGCCCACGCGGAAGGCTTCGGTCCGGGTGAAGGAACGGGCCGCGTCCCGCACCAAGAGCCGCACGGCGCCGTTGCCGGGGCCGGCCGCGACCTCGTCGGCCACTCCGGCGCCCAGGGTGTCGGCGACCGTGTCCCGCACGTCCGGGTCGTCGGCGAGCGGCGCCATGGCCGCGACGTACCGCCCGGTGTCGGCCAGCCCGTACGCGACCCAGCCCGCCAGCGTGCCGCACGGTGCGAGCAGGCAGGCGAGAGAGATCAGTACGGCCGACAGGCCGCTCCGAAGTCGCGGGGCCACCCTCCCAGGCAAGCCCGTACCGCGGCCTCGGGCGACCGGCGTGACTGCATATGGCCCCTAAGTACGCGCCGCCCGCGCCTCCTCGGCGTCCTCGTGGGTGCAGTAGCGGTAGAACAATGACCCCGCCACCGCCGCCGCCAGCAGCAGGGACACCAGGATGGACGTGAACATGGCCACGCCGCTGCCGGAGTACAGGAACCCCAGCGCGCTGCCCGCGAACGCGCCCCACAGCACCGCGTGGCCCTCCCGCGGCAGCCGCGCCGACACCGCGCGGACCGCGACGTAGAGCACGAAGAACACGAGGACGCTCAGGAAGCCGACCAGCAGGTTCCAGCCGGTGACGGGCCCGCCGTGGCGGCGTACGGACGCGACCCAGTACCCGTAGACCAGGCCGATCGCCAACGGCATCGCCCATTTCGCCAGCAGGTGGGTCCGCGCGCCGAAGACGTCGGGCGGCGTGTGTGTCGGTACCGCGTGCGCCATGAGAGCACTCCTCTCGCCTCGCCCCGACTTCCAGGGCACACCTGGGCGGGCCGGGCGGCAAGTCAGGATGCGGGGTGCCGGGGGGCGTGTTTCGCTTGCCCCTGTGAGGGGTCGCGTGCGCAGGCCGGTGCGTGGCCGGTGGAAGTGGGGACGGCTGGTCCAGGCCGCCGGCCGCGGCGACTTCGTGTCGCGGCACGAGCTGCTGAGCGTGCGCGGGCACACCGTCGCCTGGCTGGTCCCGCTGGTGCTGCTCGCCGGTATCGCCGCGGCCGACCTCACCACCGGCGTGTTCCAGATCATCTCCTGGACCGTGCTGGTCCCCGGTGTCGCCGCCGCGATCTGCGGAGTGCGGGCCACGGCCCTGTTCGCGACGCTGTCGGTGGGCGTCTACCTCCTCGCCGACCTGGTCTGGAAGCACCGTCAGGAGACCGGGCTGCCCGGCCTGCTGCTCGTCGTCATCGGCGGCGCGGTCGCGGTGGTGGTGGCTGCGGTCCGGGTCGGCGGCGAGCAGCGCATGCTGCACATGCGGGACATCGCGGAGACCACGCGCCGCACCGTGCTGCGCCCGCTCCCGGTGGGATTCGGCGGCCTGGAGCACGCCGCCGTCTACCTCGCCGCGGACAGCCAGGCCCGCGTCGGCGGCGACTTCTACGACATCCAGCCCGGGCCGCACGGCACCCGCGTCCTCCTCGGCGACGTGCAGGGCAAGGGCCTGGGCTCGGTGGACGCGGCCGCCGCCCTGCTCGGCACCTTCCGGGACGCCGCGTTCCACGAGCCGGACCTCGCCGTGGTCGCCGGACACCTGGAGATCCGCATGCTGCGCCACCGCGCGCACACCGCGGCCCTCGGCCACGCCGACGGAGACCGGTTCGCCACGGCCGTGCTGGTCGGCTTCCGCACCGACCTGCCCGACGCCGTGGAGGTCGTCGTCTTCGGCCACGAGCCGCCCCTGGCGGTCGGCCCCCGCGGGGTGCGCGCGTTGCCGGTCGGCGGCGGCCTGCCGCTGGGCATGAGCGACCTCGCCCCCGGGCCCGTGGTGTCGGTGATCCGCGTGGCGCTCGCCGACGACGAGGCGCTGCTGCTCGTCACCGACGGGGTCACCGAGGCCCGCGATCCCGACGGGCGGTTCTACCGGTACGGCGAGGCCGTCGCCCGCGCCGTCGACGCCGACTCCGCGAACGCCGCGCCGCAGCGGCTGGTGACCCTCGTACGGGACGGCACGCTGCGGCACTGCCGGGGGCGGCTGGCCGACGACACCACGGTCTTCGCGGTACGGCGGGTGGGGCGGCCCCCGAAGTGGCCCTGAGCGACCCGCTGTGCAGCCGCAGCGGTTACGGTGCTGCCGTACGTGATCGACAGGGGGAGGGGACATGCCCGGAACCGTGCTGCTGCTCGCGGCGTCGCCCGTGGGCAGGGGATGCCTGGTGGACGCCGCCTCCGTGCTCCCCGTGCTCGCGGCCGTGCCGCCCGCCGTGCTGTCCGGCACCGACACGGCGAACGTCGTCGAACTCGCCGACCCGCTTGAGCCGCAGGCCGTCCTCACCCGGCTGCGCGCCGCGGCGGCGGCCCCGGGACCGCTGACCGTCTACGTCGCCGGGCAGCTCCAGCTGGACCGGCGCCAGCGCCTGCCGCACCTGGCCCTGGCCCGCACCACCCCGGCCACCGTCCGCTACACCGCCCTGCCCTGGCACTGGATCCGCGAGGAGCTGCGACTGCGGCCGAGCGGTGCGACGACGCTGCTGCTCGACCTGCACGCCGACCAGGAGACCTGGCAGTGGCTGCGGGCGAACCCGCTGGACTGCGGACGCAACAACGCTGTTTACGGTCGCGTCGCGCCGCCGCCCGCGCGGCGGACGCTGGCCGCCCCCTCGTACATGCGGGCCCTCGCCACGATCCTGCGCAGCGGGCACCGGCCGCCCCCCGACGAGCTGCACCAGCAGGCGCTGGCCCGCACGGCGGCCGAGGCGGCGGCCGGCGGCGCGGCGGTCGGCGCGGACCTGGTGCTGACCGCGCCGGGGCCGGCCGCGGGCGACCCGCACGCCGTCATCGCCGCCGCCGTGCAGGCCGGCCGGCACCCGGACGCGGACGCCCTCGCCGCCCGGCACGAGGGGGCCGCCGCCCACGCCTACGGGCCGGCCTCCGAGGAGGCGCTGCACTGGACGGAGGTCCGGGCCGACCTGGCGATGTTCGCGGGGGACCCGGTGCGCAGCTGCCGGGCCTGGCTGACGGTGGCCGAGGCCCGGCTGGGCGCCGGCCAGCCCCCGCGGTCACCCGCCGTGGAGGCGGCCGTCGACCGGGCCCACCACCAGTGGGGGCGGGTGCGCGACACCGGCCCGGCCCGCGAACTGGGCGCGGCCCTCGCCGCGCTGCGCGGCCGGGTACCGGGGCGCCGCGAGGGCGCCCTGGACCATGTGCGGCGGGAACTGAGCCGGTTGCAGACCCAGGGCTGAGCCGACCGACACCCGCTAAGCGCGTCCGGCCTTGGCCCGGGTGCGGCGGCCCGTCTCCAGGATGCCGTTGATGATCTCGGTGTGCCGGCCCTTGAGCGCCGCGACGGGTACCTCGATCTTCTGGTGCACCTCGTGCTCGCTCTGCCGTTCCTTCACGCTGTCCTTCTCGTGCCAGCGCAGTTCCGGCCCGCCGGCCTCGATGTGATCGACGCCCGGAACCGTCTGGAGCACCACGCGCTTGCCGGTCTTCGGATCAGGAAGTTCGATCCAGAAGTGGTCGGGGGCGGCGACCCTTCCCGTCATCTTGTAGTTGCACACGACCCAGCCGGCCGCGTTCGCCGGATCTGTCACCTCCAGGCCGTGGGCTCGCACGAAGCCCTCCGTCGCCTGTCGCATGAGGGGCAGGGTGGTCTCTTCCGGGTGCTTCTCGTCTATCTTCCAGGGGTCGTACTGCAGTCCGGCGGCCGTGATCTGGGAGCGCAGTTGGTCAAGTTGCTGCTTGACCGCAGGGGCGATCTGGCTGAGCTTGCTCGACTCACCATTGCTGATCAGGTAATTCCAGCACTCTTCGTGGGAGAGCCCGCCGCCGTCCGAGGCGGCGCGGACCGCCCACTCCCAGCAGGCGCCTTCCTTGTTGTCCTTGGGCAGTTTGTGGGACTGGCCGCCCGTGTTCTCGTAGGTGTCCGTGCGGCCGAGTGCCCCACCGATCATGCTGACCGCGAGCGGGTTGATCTCGCCCTCGGTGCTCTCCTCGTGGCCGCGCTTCGGCGCCCGCTGCACGGTGGCCCCCTCCTGCGCGCCCGGATGTCCGGACCGGCGGAGGGACTCCGTGACGGCGTCGTTGCCGGCGCTCTCCTGCAGACCGAGCAGCCGGGCGTCTCTCGGGTCCTGCGCGGGGCGGCGGACGGCTCGCCGTGGGTCGGTGGCCGACTCCCGTTCGTTGTCCCGGTTGTGGTGTGCCCGCACGCCGGCTCCTCTCTGACCCGGACCCCGTCCGGGCTTGACCCATCTGTCTATCAGCGCGCGACCGCGGAGAGGAGCGAGGGACGGGCACGGCTCGTGGTCGCAGGGGCAGTACTCGTCGCCCTCGTCGTTGCCCGGACGCCGCTCAGCGGTTCACGGAAGCCAGCTCTTCCAGGTCCGGGGCGGTTTCTCCGACCGGCGCCGGTGCGGGGGAGCCGGCCGTGGCCGTCGGGCCGGCGTTCGCGGCCAGCAGCAGGCAGGCCACGGCGGCGAGGGCGGCGGCGAGGGCTCTGGCGTAGCGTTCGGCGGTGCGGGGGCGTACGGGCACGGCGTCCTCTGCGGGATCCGGGGATCGTGTCAAGCACTGTTAAGCGCGCTTAACACGCGGATTAACCTAGAGCCGTCCGAGTCGAACGGCAAGAGACGCAGGGGGAGTTGGCAGTGGGGGACCGTGACGACCGAGGGGCCATCGGACGCCGGGTGCAACGACTGCGGGCCGAGCGCGGGATGACCCAGCGCCAGCTCGCGGAACCGGCGTACACACCCGCCTACATCTCCACCCTGGAGGCCGGCCGCGTCCGCCCCTCCGACGACGCGCTGCGGCATCTCGCCGAGCGGCTGGGCGTGGGCTACGAGGAGCTGGCAACCGGGCGCCCGGCACGGCTCGCCACGGACCTGCGGCTCAGGCTCACCGAGGCGCAGCGCACCCTCGCCACCGAGGGCGCCGAACAGGCCGCCGGGCAGTACGCCGGGCTGCTCGCCGAGGCCGAGGCGCACGAACTGCCCGAGGAACGCGCCGCCGCGCTGCTCGGGCTCGGCGAGTGCGCCATGGAGACCGGCGAACTGGCCGCCGGGCGCCAGTACTTCGAACGGGCCGAGCGGTGCCTCGCCGACGCCGGCGCCCCGCTGCCCGGCCGGGTCCCGGCCCTGCGCGGACGCGCGGTGGCGCACTACCTCGCCGGTGAACTGCGGTACGCCGTCTACCTCCTGGAGTCCACCCTCGACGAGCTGAACCGCGGCGGCCTGCACGACCCCGACGCGCTGCTGCTGCTCTACGCCAGCGCGATCGGCCCGTACATGGACATGGGCGCCCACGCGCGCGCCGCCCAGGCCGCCGAACTGGCCCTCTCCCTCGCCCCCAGCGCCGGTGACCCCGCGCTGGTCGCCCGGATGCACCGCTCGGTCGCCCGTACCCTGCTCGCCGAGGGCCGCCTGGCCGAGGCGGACGCGTCGCTCGCCAAGGCCGCCGAGCTGTACCGCACGCTGCACCTGCGCACCGAGTTGGCCAACTGCCACTGGATGCGCGGGTACGTCTACGCCCAGAACGGCGAACTCCCGCGCGCCGAGGAGGAGATGCGGGAGGCGCTGAGCATGCTCTCCGCCACCCGTGCCGCCCTCTACAGCAGCCAGGTCGCCGTCGAGCTGGCCGACGTACTGCACCGGCGCGGCAAGTCCGAGGAGGCCGCCGGGCTGCTGCACGGGGTGCTGGACGACCTCTCCTCCGAGCGCGGCGCCGTGCACTCCGCGGGCGCGCACCGGCTGCTCGGCATCATCGCCGAGGACGCCCGGGACACCGAGGCCGCGGAGGAGCACTACGTGCGCGCGCTGAGCCTGCTGGAGCGGGCGGGCGCGGCCGGTGACCTGGCCGACCTGTGCCGGCTCCTCGGCGACCTGCTGCGCCGCACCGGCCGCGTGGAGGCGGCCCTCGACGCGTACCGCACCGGCCTCGGGCACCGCACCGCGCCCGGCACGACGACGCTCGGTCCGGCGCCCGCCCAGCCGCCGCTGTAGCTGCGCGGGCCGTGCCCCGCCGGTCCGCCGGTTTCCGCCGGTCGGGCAGGGGTAGTCGGCCCTCGGTCGCCGTGCGGGAAGGAGGCGGTGCGCGTGCCGCCCAGCGACGAACCCCGCGGGCTCCCGGACGGCGGCTCCTCCACCGCCGAGCTGATCGCCGCCGAGGTGCGCGGCACACCGCCGGGCGAGGTGCCGGGGCGGATGTGCGAGATGGCCGTACGGCTGCTGCCGGTGACCGGGGCGAGCGCGTCGCTGCGCGGCGAGGGCGTGCCGGTGCGGTTGTGCGCGAGCGGGACCCGGGCGTCGTACCTGGCGGAGATCCAGGCCACGCTGGGCACCGGCCCCTGTGTGTCTGCCGCCGAGACGGGCGCGCCGGTGCTCGCCTGCGACCTGGCGTCCGGCGCGGACGCCGGGCGGTGGCCGGTCTTCGCCCAGCAGGTCACGGCGGTCGGTGTCCGCGCGGTCTACGCGCTGCCGCTGGGCACGGACGAGGTGTGCCTGGGCACCCTCGACCTCTACCGCGACACCCCCGGTGGCCTGAGCGGGCCGCAGTTGCGCACGGCACGGCTGGTGGCCGGGGTCATCACGGTGGCCCTGATGGCCCTGCCGCGCCGGGAGGGGGCCTGGCTGGACGAGGTGGCCGGTGACCACGACGAGGTATACCGTGCCGTCGGCATGATCATGGCGCAGCTGCGGATCGACGCCGACGAGGCCCTGGCCCGGCTGCGCGCCGACGCGTTCGCCCGCGGCCGCACCGCCCACGCCGTGGCCCGCGAGGTGCTGACCCACCGCCGCCACTTCGGCCGCGACTCGGGAGCCGGGCTGTAGCACGCGGCCCGTCCGCCACGTGCCCTACACCTGCGCCCGCCCCTGCCGCCGGGCGTCCGCCATGCGCCGTGCGCTCGGGCCGTCCGGGTGGCGTTCGGTCGGCCGTGGAGCGTGGCCCGGCGGCCCGCGCTCGCCGCCCGTGGATCGGGGCTCGGCCGCCCCGCCGGGGGCCTGTCCTACACCTGCGCCCGCCGCTGGCGCCGGGCGTCCGCCAAGCGCCGTGCGCTTGTGTGGGCGGCCGTCCGGGTGGCGTTTTCGGTCGGCCGTGGAGCGTTGCCCGGCCGCCCGCTGCCCGCTGCCCGCTGCCCGCCGCCCGCCGCCCGTGGACCGGGGCTCGGCCGCCCCGCCCGGGGGCCTGTCCTACACCTGCGCCCGCCCCTGCCGCCGGACCTCCGTCAGACGCCGGGCGCCCGTGTCGGTGGCCGTCCAGGTGGCGTCGGTGGCCGGTTCGGTGAGGGTGCCGTTGGTCAGGCTGGCGGCGTCGTCGCCGACGCGTACGGCGACGAGGTCCACGGTGAGGACGGTGTCGCCTCCCCCGTCCACCGTGACTCGCACGCCCTGCCGGGCCTCCCCCGCCTCCGGCAGAGTCAGGGCGGCGACCCGGACCGACCGGGCGGCGCCCTGGGCGGCCCGGGACGTGAAGCGCCCGCACGTGTCCGGCAGGGTCCCGAGCCAGGCCAGCGTCCGGTCGAGGTCGGCGGCGCGGTGCGAGGTGACCCGGTAGTGCAGCTGGGCCCCGCCGTCCGCGTCGTCCAGGGCGGCCGTGGCGCGGGGCGCGGTGGCGGTGCCGAAGAGGTCCTCGGTGTACAGGACGTCCAGCAGACGACCGCAGTCCGGCCGCTCGGTGGTGGCCTTGAGCAGCTCGTCCCGCCAGGTCGCGGCGCCCCGCGTCGGCTCCCACGCCTCACCCAGGTCGTCCTCGGTGATCAGGGCCGCCCGAGCCTGCCCCCGGGTGAGCACGGGCGGCACGGCGGTCGGCGTCAGCGCGGCCGGGGACCGTGGGGCCGTCGGTGCGGGAGTGGCGGCGCGCTCCGCCGTCCGCCCGCCACCGGCACAGGCGGCCGCCGTCAGCGCCAGCACCGCCGACAGCACGGCGGCGAGCGGGGGACGGGCGGCGGGGGCGTGCTGCATCGGTGCCTCCTGGAGGGCCGGTGCGGCCGGCGCCGCACAGGGACGGCCGCACCTCCCAGGCCACCACCGTCCCCGTCCCGCCACCAGCGCGTGCGGCCGTCCGGGTGAGGGACGGGGGCTACAGCCCCAGCCACACCGTCGTGTCCGGGCCCAGGCGGCCGTCGTCCAGGGGGCTGCTGCTCAGCAGTACCTCGCCGGCCGGGAGGCCGACCGTGGCGCCGGTGAGGTTGGTGACGCAGCGCCAGCGGTCCGTGCGGTCGAACTGCAGGACCCCCGCCGGCACGCCGTCGGCCCAGGTCAGCGACTCGCCGTCGAGCAGCTTGCGGCGCAGGCGCAGGGCCGTGCGGTACAGCTCCAGGGTCGAGCCCGCCACCCCGTCCTGGGCCTGGACGGAGTACGCCGAGAAGACCGGCGGCTGCGGCAGCCACGCCCCGCCCGCGCCGAAGCCGTACGACGGTCCCTCCGTCGTCCACGGCAGCGGCACCCGGCATCCGTCGCGGCCCTTGCGGACGTGTCCGGTCTGCTCCCAGATCGGGTCCTGGAGGACCTCGGTGGGCAGGTCGGCCACCTCGGGCAGCCCCAGCTCCTCGCCCTGGTAGACGTACGCCGAACCGGGCAACGCCAGCATCAGCAGCGTCGCCGCGCGGGCCCGGCGCAGTCCGGCCGCCGCGTCGACGGCCGGGGCGTGGCCGCCGGACAGCAGCCAGGCGTCGGTGTCGGTGTCCGGCGGCAGGACCAGCCGGGAGGCGTGCCGGACCACGTCGTGGTTGGAGAGCACCCAGGTCGCCGAGGCACCGGCGGCGTGCGCGTCGGCCAGCGAGCCGGTGATGATCCCGCGCAGCTCCGCGGCGTCCCAGCCGCCCTGGAGGTACTCGAAGTTGAAGGCCTGGCCGAGTTCGTCCGGGCGGGCGTACAGCGCGCGCCGGGCGCCCGGGACCCACGCCTCGGCCACCGCCATGCGGGGCGGGGTGTAGGCGTCGAGGATCTTGCGCCAGTCGCGGTAGACCTCGTGGACGTCGTCGCGGTCGTACAACGGGTGGGTGCCGGGCGCGAACTCCGCGAGCGCCGCCTCGCCGCTCAGCTCGGGGGAACCGAGGTCGCGCAGCGGCTCGGCCAGGTCCTTGACCAGCGCGTGCGCGACGTCGACGCGGAAGCCGTCGACGCCCCGGTCCGACCAGAACTTCAGCGTGCTGCGGAAGTCGGCGCGGATCTGCTCGTTCTCCCAGTTCAGGTCGGGCTGTTCGGGGGTGAACAGGTGGAGGTACCACTGGCCGTCGGGCACCCGCTTCCAGGCGCTGCCACCGAAGACCGACTGCCAGTCGGTGGGCGGGAGTTCCCCCTGCGTGCCGCGGCCGTCGCGGAAGACGTAGCGGTCGCGGGCCGCGGAGCCGGGGCCCGCCTCCAGGGCCTCCCGGAACCACGCGTGGCGGTGCGAGGTGTGGTTGGGGACCAGGTCGACGATCACCTTGAGGCCGAGGCGGTGCGCCTCGGCGGCCATCGCGTCGAAGTCGTCCAGGGTGCCCAGGCGCGGGTCGACGTCGCGGTGGTCGTCGACGTCGTAGCCGCCGTCGGCGAGTTCGGAGGGGTAGAACGGGCTGAGCCACAGGGCGTCGACGCCCAGGGCCGCCAGATGGGTCAGGCGCTGGGTGATGCCGCGCAGGTCACCGAGCCCGTCGCCGTCGGCGTCGGCGAAGCTGCGGGGGTAGACCTGGTAGATGACGGCCTGCCGCCACCAGTTGGGGTCCTTGGAGGACAGGTCGGGCTTGGCGGCGGTGCTGCGTACGGTCACGCGGTCTCCTTCGCGAGCGGGCGGGCGACACGAACAGATCTGTCCACATCACCCGAAAAGCGAACCCGCGTGCCCGCGACGCGCCGAGGGCTACGGACTCCGGCGCTCGACCGCTGCGAGATACAGCTCCACGTAGCGGGCCACGTCGACGTCCAGGGCCACGTCCACCAGCGGCTGCTCCCGGGTGCCGTCATGGAGTTCGGACTCGCCGGGGCGGACGCGGCGGTCGACGACGGTCTGCCCGCGGGCCGGCCCCGGGGCCAGGGAGACCTCGACGGGCAGCCGGTGCGTGGTCAGGCCCGCCGGGTCGAGCACCGCGCAGACCGCGCCCGCGTCGCCGAGGCCGCCGCCGGGGTCGGACTCGTCGGTGGCGGGGCCGCGGTGGGCGAGCAGCTCACCGGCGAGCCGGGTGCCGGGCTCGTCGCTCGCGCGCAGGCGGCGCACGTCCGGGCCCGGGACGATCACCCGCTGGAAGACGTCAAGGCCGTACATCGTGATCGGCACCCCGGCGCCGAGCAGGATCGCGGCGGCCTCCGGGTCGTGCCAGACGTTGAACTCGGCGACCGGCGTCGCGTTCCCGGTGGTCACCGCGCCGCCCATGAACACGATCCGCTCGATGTTCCCGGTGACCTCCGGGTGGGTGCGCAGCAGCAGCGCGATGTTGGTCGCCGGTGCGGTGGGGATCAGGGTGACCGGGCGCGGGGAGGCGAGGATCTCCCGGCGCAGCAGCGTCACCGCGTCCACGTCGACGGCGGTGCGGGTGGGCGCGGGCAGTCCGAGGTCGCCCATGCCGTCGTGCCCGTGCACGTGCCGGGCGGTGCGTACGCCCTCGATGAGCGGGCGTTCGGCGCCCCGGGCGACGGGGATGTCGGGGGCGCCCGCCTGCTCCAGCACGGTCAGGGTGTTCCGTACGACGCCCGCCACGTCGGTGTTCCCGGCCACGCAGGTGACCGCCCGCAGGTCGAGGCCGGGGTGGCGGACCGCCAGCAGCAGTGCGAGGGCGTCGTCGACGCCGGTGTCGCAGTCGATGATCACGGGAAGGGGCTGCGGCCGGCGGGGGGCGGTCGTCACGGCGGGGGCTCCTTGGGCTGCGGGGGCCGGTGCCGGTGACCCTACGCGCGCTCAGTCGCGTCCCCGCGGCCCGGGGCCGGTCTGCCGTATCCGCCCGGCGGTCCGCCCGCCGCCGGGCCCGCTCAGTGGTGCCCGGAGCCGCTGCCGGGCCCGTTCAGTGGTGCCCGGAGCCGCCGCTGCCGGGTCCGTTCAGTGGTGCCGGGAGCCGCCGCTGCCGGGTCCGTTCAGTGGTGCCGGGAGCCGCCGCTGCCGGGTCCGTTCAGTGGTGCCCGGAGCCGCCGCTGCCGAAAGCCCCGCTGGAACCCGGCAGCCAGCGCCGCCGCGTCTGGTCCTCGCCCCGGCGGCTGCCGGAGTGGTGCAGCTCGTAGGGCATGAGCCGTGGGCTGCCGTCCTGGTTCAGCGGGATCTCGTCGGGTTCCCGCATCTCCCGCTCCTCGCGGACGGCGCCGGTCTCGGGGAGGTGGGGCTGATCCTCGGCGCGCGGGCGGTCCGACTCCCGGTCCATGACCCGCAGGCCGATCCGTACGGCGCCGATGAGCGCGCCGGCGACCACCAGTCCGATGATGAAGGCCACGGTCACGTTGACCGCGTCGGGCGCGGCCAGCAGTTCATACGTTGCCGTACTCATGGTCCGATTATGTACCCCCGAATGGGATAAAGCGCCCGATATCCCCCGGGGATCTTGTGGACTCGGCAGCTCACGGTGCCCGCAGCGCGTCCACCGCGATCCGGGCCGCCGTGCCGATGACCGCGTCCGCCGCCGGGAGCGTGGCCGCGGTGTGGGCGGTGCGGGTGAAGACGGCGACGGCGTAGCGGCCCCCGTCGGGGTACTCGACGACGCCGACCTCGTTGCGCAGGGTGGGCAGGCTGCCGGTCTTGCCGGCCACGTGGACGTCGTCGAAGGGGAAGCCCGAGGCCAGGCGGTGCGGCCAGACCTGGAGGCCCATGATCCGGCGCATCGCGGCGCCGTACTCGGGCGGGCAGGCCTCGTCCCGCCAGACCGCGGTGAGCAGCCGGGTCATGTCCCGGGGGGTGCTGCGGTTGGTGTGGGCGGGGTCCAGGGCGCGCAGCCGGGTGATGACGTGCGGGTCGGCCAGCGCCTGGGCGCCGGCGGGCCCGGTGTCCTCCCGCATGGTGCCCAGCATCTCGCCGAAGCCGTACACCGCCCGCGTCCGGGTCAGGCCGAGCCGCTCGGTGGTCCTATTGACGGCGTCCAGTCCGACCCGGCGCAGCAGCAGGTCGGCGGCGGTGTTGTCGCTGACGGACATCATCCAGAACGCCGCGTCCCGCAGCGACAGCCGGACCGGGTCCAGCATGGCCGACAGGCCGGTGGGCCCCGGGGTGCGCCCGGTGGGCGGGCACTCGACCTGCTCGGTGAGGTCGAGCACCCCGGCCGCCGCCTGCTCGTGCAGCGTCACCAGCACGCACACCTTGTGGACGCTGGCGGTGCACACCGCCTGGTCCGCGCCGGCCGCCACCTGCGCACCGGAGTCGACGTTCACGGCGTGCAGCCAGCCGGTGACCCCGGCCTCGGCGAACGCCGCGCCCAGCCGGGCCGCGGTGACGGTGTCGGTCATGACCGGGGCTCCGATGCCGGGCGGGGGCGGGCGGGCCCGGCGCACCGCGCGACGGGGGCGTGCCGCACGCGGGGGACGCCGGTGCCGGCGCGCCGTGCCGGGTGGACGGTCCCGGTGGCCGGGGTGGCCGGGGTGGCCGGGGTGGCCGGGGTGGCCGGGAGGGCCGGGAGGGCCGGGAGGGCCGGGAGGGCCGGGAGGGCGCGCGGGCGGCGCCTGCCCGGTCGGGGGGCGGCTGCGGCGGGCCGACCGGCCGCCGGGGCGGAGGCGGGAACCGCGGGGCGGTGGACGGTCGTGTGCGTGGCGGCGCGGGGCGACGGCGGGCGCGTGGCGGTGGGGGGCGCGGGGCGGTGGCCGGTGGCGTGCGTGACGGCGCGGGGTGACGGCGGGTGCGCGAAGGCGGCGGGGTCCGTCATAGCCAGTACTCCGATGCCGGGCGAAGGTGCAGGGGCCGGGCGGGGGCCTCCGAGTGGGCGTCGGCCGTGGTGCGCAGGGCGTGGGTGGCCGCGTCCGTGAAGGCGGACACGGCGGCGTCGCCGCGCCCCTTCGGCCAGGCCACGGAGTGCCGCCAGGCCGGCGCGGCTCCGGCCAGCGGGCGCCAGACCAGGTCCTGGTCGCCTGGGGTGACCAGCCGGGTGTCGCGCGGGCACAGGGCGACGGCCCCGGACGACAGCACCAGGCCGCGTACGAAGCTGGCGCCCTGGCCGTGGCGTACGGCCCCGGGCGTCCAGCCGCCCCGGGCGCACGCGGTGAGCAGGTCGTCGTAGACCGCGGGGGCGTCGGCGCGCGGGAAGAGGACCAGGTCGTAGCCGGTGAGAGCGGCGAGCGGCACCGCCTCCCGGTCCGCCGGTCCCGCGCCGCGCGGCAGCAGGACGCCGAGGTCGCGGCGGAGCACCGGACCCAGTTCCAGGCCGGTGACGTCGCAGGGGTGGTGGATCAGTCCGACGTCCAGCTCGTGGGCGGCGAACCGGGCGAGCTGCTGGGCGGTGGACAGCTCGTGCAGCTCCAGCTCCAGGCCGGCGTGGCGGCGCCGGAAGTCCGCCAGCAGCGCGGCGACGGTCTCGCCGGAGATGTCGGGGGACAGGGCGGCGCGCAGCAGACCGGTCTCGCCGTCGCGGACGCGGCGCGCGGTGGCCCGCAGGGACTCGGCGCGGGCCAGCAGCTCGCGGGCCTCGGCGAGCAGCAGCGTGCCCGCCTCGGTGATGGTCACCTGGCGGCTGGTGCGCTCGAAGAGCCGGACGCCCAACTCCTTCTCCAGCCGTTGGATGCGCTGCGACAGGGGCGGCTGGGCCATGCCTAGACGGGTGGCGGCACGCCCGAAGTGTGACTCTTCTGCAACAGCCACGAAGCACTCCAGGTGCCGCACCAGGTCCACGAGCAGTAATCATATCGGGGATTGATCGATCCGACATCCATATGGTTCTTGGACAGGGGCCCGGTGGGGTTGCTCTCCTCGGGACATGCGCTCCTTCCGCGACCTCGCACCCCGCCTGAGCCGGTGGCCCGGTGCGCTCGCCCTCGCCCTCGTGCTCCCCCTGGCCGGCTGCTCGGCCGACTCCTCCCGCCCGGACGCGGCGCCACCGGCGAGCGGCGCGTCCAGCACCGGCGCTACCGCCACCGCGGCGCCGGAGGTCCGCGCGGAGCTGCGGGTGGACGGCCACACCCGCCGCTACCTCCTGCACCGGCCCGCCGCCGACGGCCGCAGGCCCCTCGTCATCGCCTTCCACGGCCGCGGTGGAGGCGCCGCGGAGCTGCGGGAGAAGAGCAGGCTGGAACGGGCCGCCGAGGAGCGCGGCATGCTGGTCGCCTTCCCCGAGGGCCTCGACCAGGGCTGGGGCGCGGGCACCAGGGCGACCGGGCAGCGCCCGGACCCGGGGGTCGACGTGCGCTTCACCGAGGCGCTGATCAAGCACCTGGTCCGCACCGAGCACGCCGACCCCCGGCGGGTCTACGTCGCCGGGTTCTCCAACGGCGGCTCGATGGCCCTGCGCATCGCCGCCGAACGCCCCGGTCTGCTGGCGGGTGCGGCCTCGGTCTCCGGCCAGCTGGCCGCGGGCGACGCCGCGGTGAAGCCCACCGGAACCGTCCCCGTCATGGTCGTCTACGGCGCCGACGACCCCGTACGGCCCCTGGCCGGCCTGCCCTCCCCGCCGCCGGACCCCGAGGAACCGATCCTGCCGAGCCTGTCGGCAAGGGACACCGCGGAGGCGTTCGCGGCCGCCGGGGGCGGGGGGGACCCGGTCACGCGGGCGCGGAAGGGCTACGACGAGACCGTCTGGCGGCCGAAGGACGGCCACGGCGGCCCGGACGCCGACACTGTGCGGCTCCTCGTCGTCCACGACGCCGGTCACACCTGGCCGGGTACGACCGTCGCCCCGCCGGAGGGGTTCGGCCCGGTCAGCAAGGACCTGGACGCGACCGGGGCGATCCTCGACTTCTTCACCGGGCGGGGCCGGTGATCCGGCGCCGCCCGCCGCACCGGCCCGGGCCGCTCACCCGGCGCGCCCCCCGACGCGCCGAATCTTTGCCACCGGTCCGTCGCCAGTGGTCCGGGCCGCTGCCACGGCGCGCTGCCGACGCGCCGGCCCCTCCCCACCGGCCCGACACCACCGGCCCCGGCCGCTGACCCGGCGCGTCGCCGACGTACCGAGCCGACGTACCGAGCCGACGTACCGAGCCGACGCGCCGAGCCGACGCCACCGACCCCGATGCCACCGCCCCGCCGCCCCCGACAGACAGGGAACCTCCGATGCCCGACGCCCCTTACCTCACCTCCCCCCGCCGCCGCGGCCCCCGCAACGGTGTGCGGGCCGTCGCCGCGGTGGGGGTCGTGCTCGCGATCGCCGCGGGCGGCTCGTACGCCGCCGGGCTCGGGCCCTTCGCGCGCGGCGACGACGGCCCGGACCCCGCCGCGATGGAACAGGCGCGCGCGTTCCTCGCCGACTGGTCCGCCGGGCGCCTGCCGAACGCGGCCGGCCGCACCACCAGACCCGGCACGGCCGAGGAGGTGCTCCAGAGCTTCACCGCCGGGCTCGACATCGAGAAACCGAAACTGACGGCGGCGAAGGACGCCGAGGAGGCCGAGGACGGCACCCTCGGCGTCCCGTTCACCGCCCGGATGCCGATCAGCGGCCTGGGCACCTGGACGTACGAGTCGGAGCTGCCGCTGCGTGAGCAGGACGACGGCGAGTGGAAGGTGGACTGGCGGCTGTCCCTGGTGCACCCGCGGCTGAGCGACACGGAGAAGTTCCGGCTTGAGCGCGCGGAGACCACCCCTCCGAAGGTCACCGACCGCGAGGGGACCTCCCTCAACGGCGGGCAGTACCCGTCCCTGGCACCGCTCCTGGGCCGGCTCGCCGGCGACGCGGGCGGCGGGGGTCCGCGCGGCGCGGTCGAGCTGGTCGACCGCGCCAGCGGCGAGGCCGTGCGCACCGAGGCGTCCTTCGGCAAGAAGCCCGACCCGGCGACGGCGGACCGACCCGTGCGCACCACCCTGGACGCCACCTGGCAGTCCGCCGCCGAACAGGCCCTCGCGAAGGCCGACGGCAAGAACGCCGCGCTCGTCGCCCTGCGCGTCGACAACGGCGAGGTCCTGGCCCTCGCCAACTCCCCCTCCACCGGCTTCAACCGCGCCGCCTCCGGCACCTACGCGCCCGGCTCCACCTGGAAGATCGTCACCAGCAGCGCCCTGCTGCTCAAGGGCGCGGTCGAGCCGGACGACGTCGTGGACTGTCCCAAGTACCTGACGGTCGGGAAGGAGTTCCACAACGTCGAGACGTCGGAGCACCCGGGCGCCACCTTCCGCAAGGACTTCACCGAGTCGTGCAACACGGCCTTCATCAGCCTGCGCGGCAAGCTCGACGAGGGGGAGCTGGGCAAGGTCGCCCGCACCTACTTCGGGGTCGGCCAGGAGTGGCACGTCGGCATCCCGACGTACGACGGCTCGGTGCCGGTGCCCAGGGACGAGACCGAGAAGGCCGCGTCGATGATCGGACAGGGCCGGATCCAGGCCAACCCCCTGATCATGGCGTCGGTGACGGCGACCGCGGTCTCCGGCGAGTTCCACCAGCCGTCCGTCACCGCCGGGAACGAGAACGGCACCCGCACCGAGCCGCTGCCCGGCAAGGTCGTCACCCAGCTGCGCGGGCTGATGCGGGACACCGTCACCGACGGCACCGCGCGCGTCCTGGCCGACCTGCCCGGCGAGGTCGGCGCGAAGACCGGCACCGCCGAGGTCTCCGACGACCAGGACAACAACGGCTGGCTCGTCGCCCACCGCGGCAACGTAGCCGTCGCCGTGGTCGTCGAGGAGGGCGTCACCGGCGGCGGCTCGGCGGGCCCGGTCGTACACAGCCTGCTGTCCGCCGTACCGGAGGACCCGTCCTGACCGCCCCGGCCGGGGGACCCGCCCCGGCCACCCTGCCGGGGGATGCGCCCTGACCGACCCGGCCGGGACCCGTCCTGACCGTCGCGGCCGAGGGATCCGCCCCGCCCGCCTCGCCCGAGCGCCCCGCCCGCCCCGCCCGGGCGCCCCGCCCCCGCGGATCAGCCCAGGCGCAACGGCAGTTCCGCCAGCCCCCGCAGCAGCGTGCTGGTGCGCCAGGTGAGCGTCGCCGGGTCGGTGGCGAACGCGAGCGTGGGGTACCGCTCCAGGAGCAGGCTTACGGCGACGGTGGCCTCCAACCGGGCCAGCGGGGCGCCCAGGCAGTGGTGGAGGCCGTGGCCGAAGCCCAGGTGGCCGCGGGGCGCGCGGCCGATGTCGAAGCGGTCGGGGTCGGGGAAGTGGCCGGGGTCGCGGGAGGCGGCGGCGAGGGAGACGAGCACCGGGTCGCCGGCCGCGATCGGGGTGCCCGCCAGCTCCAGCGGCTCGGCCGCGAAGCGGAACGCGGAGGCGTGCACGGGTGAGTTGAACCGCAGCGACTCCTCCACCGCTCCCTCGGCCAGGTCCGGCTCGGCGCGCAGGCGGTCCAGCTGGCCGGGGTGGGTGAGCAGGCTGTGGACGGTCGCGGAGATCAGGTTGACGGTCGTCTCGTGGCCGGCGACCAGGATCAGGAAGGCCATGCCGAGCAGTTCCTCGGCGGTGAGGCCGCCGGCGTCCGCGGCGGCGGTCAGGTCGCTGAGGAGGGTGCCGTCCGGGGCGTCCCGCTTGTCGCCGGTCAGGTCGGTGAGGTAGCCGGTCAGCGCGCCGGCCGCGGCCGCCGCCGCCTCCGGCGAGGTGGGCATGACCAGCTCGTTCGACCAGGTGTGGAAGACCTCGCGGTCGGCCCCCGGCACGCCGAGGAGTTCGCAGATCACCGTCACCGGAAGGGGCAGCGCGTACCGGGCGACCAGGTCCGCCGGGCCCCTGCGCGGCAGCGCGTCCAGCAGGCCCCCCGCGACGCGCTCGACGCGGGGGCGCAGGGCGGCGGTCCGTCCCGGTGTGAAGTGGCCGGCGACCAGCTGGCGCAGGCGGGTGTGGAGCGGCGGGTCGCTCTGGAGCATGTTGCGGCCGATGGCGTGCCCGCCGTCGGTGTCCCAGGACGCGGAGTGCCGGATGTCGTTGCGCAGCCGTGGATCGGTGAGCGCGGCCCGCGCCGCGTCGCGCGTCACGACCAGCCAGCTCTCGCCGCTCCCCGGCACCGACACCCGGTGGACGGCGCCCGCGGCCCGCAGGGCGGCCAGTTCGTCGAGGGTGGGCGCGGCCATGGGACCTCCTGGGAACCGGGGGACGAAGAGGGAAAGGGCTTAACCGGGGAGTGCTCCCCATTTACCCGGCCGACGATAGCATCGGCACCGAGGGCACGGGGAGCACTCCCCGGTTCGTACGATCCGGAGGGCGAGGATGACCGTCGGCGCACGCGAGGGAGCGCCCCGGCAGCGACGCGACGCGCGACGCAACCGGGAGCTTCTGCTGGAGGCGGCCCATGAGGTGTTCACCGAGCAGGGGCTGGACGCGCCGCTGGACGTGATCGCGCGCCGGGCGGGGGTCGGCAACGCGACGCTCTACCGCCACTTCCCCACCCGCACCGCGCTCGTGGACGCCGTGTTCCGGGACTCGCTGACCGGCACGATGGAGGCGGGTGAGCGGGCCAGGAAGGCGCCGGACGCGTGGGCGGGCCTCACCGCCTATCTGGACGTCGTCTTCACGGCCCTGGCCGCCGACCGCGGCTCCAACGACCTGATGACCACGCATCTGCGGGGCGTGGACAGCCTGGAGGCCGTGCACGAGCACAACCGCCGGACCGTGGACGCGCTGCTGGTCCGCTGCCGGGACGAGGGCACCGTGCGCGCCGACGTCACCACCGAGGACGTCCTGTTCGGGCTCGCGGCGCTCGGCCGCGCGGTCCCCGCGCTGACCGCGGCGACCACGCCGGACGCCTGGCGCCGCCCGCTCGCCCTGTTCCTCGGCGGCCTGCGGGCCGCGCCGGCCGCGCCGGCCGCGCCGTCCCTGCCGGCGCCCGCGCTCACCGCCGCCGACCTCGGCGAGGTCCTGCGCGAACTGGGCCCGCACCGCACCCGCGCGGGCGGCCGCGACCCCGGCGTGTGAGGCGGGGCGCGGTCAGCCGCGGGGTGCGCCCTCCTCGAAGCGGTCCCACTTGGGCCGGGAGGGCGCGTCCGTGCGGGGAACAACCGGGGCCGCCCCGCCGTTCTCTACAGGCGAGTAGAAGCACAGGGGTGTGAGTACTCCCCTTCTCTTTGCAGGTCCTTTACCATGTGAGGGAAAACCTCGGGTGCCCGGCTGGTGCCGGCGCCCGCCGACCCCGTTAAGGAGTCCCGTTCCGTAATGGAGCCTCCCAGTACCGGCCGTGCCACGGCCGGCCCGCCAGTGCCCCCGTATGCGCGTGAGGGAAGCGGGGTGGCACGGTGACCGAGGTCCTGCTGCTCCTGCTGGCCCTCCTGCTCACCCTGGCCTGCGCGCTCTTCGTCGCGGCCGAGTTCTCCCTCACCACCGTCGAGCGCGGTGACCTGGAGCGTGCCGCCGAGTCCGGCGAGCGCGGTGCCGAGGGGGCCCTGAAGGCCGCCCGCTCCCTGACCCTCCAGCTCTCCGGTGCCCAGCTCGGCATCACGGTGACCTCGCTGGTCATCGGCATGCTGGCCGAGCCGTCGATCGCCGTGCTGCTGCGCGGCCCGCTGACGGCGATCGGCCTGGGCGCCGCCGCCTCGACGGTGGCGACGCTGCTCGGTGTGGTGCTCTCCACCGTCGTCCTGATGGTCGTCGGCGAGCTGGTCCCCAAGAACTGGGCGATCTCCCGCCCGATGGCCGTCGCGAAGGTCGTCGCGGGCCCGCAGCGCGGCTTCACCACCGCCTTCGGCCCGTTCATCCGGCACCTGAACAACACGGCGAACCACTTCGTACGCCGCTTCGGCCTGGAACCGGCCGAGGAGCTGGCGTCCGCCCGCAGCGCCGAGGAACTGGTCGCCCTCGCCCAGCACTCGGCCGCCGAAGGCGCGCTGGAGGCGGACTCGGCGGAGCTGTTCGTCCGCACCCTGCACCTGAGCGAGCTGACCGCGGAGAACGTCATGACCCCGCGCGTGGACGTCAAGGCCCTGGAGGCCCACGCCACCGCGGCCGACGCCGCGAACCTCTCGCACGCCACCGGCCTGTCCCGCTTCCCGGTCTACCAGGACAGCCTGGACGAGGTCATCGGCACCGTGCACATCCGCGACGTACTGGCCCTGGCGCCGGAGCGCCGGGCGACCACCCCCGTCACCGAGCTGGCCGCCGCGCCGCTCCTGGTGCCGGACAGCCTGCCCGCCGACCGCCTCCTGGAGCGCATGCGCCGGGCCCGCACCATGGCCGTCGTCATCGACGAGTACGGCGGTACCGCGGGCGTGGCCACCGTCGAGGACATCGTCGAGGAGGTCGTCGGCGAGGTGCGCGACGAGCACGACCCGGTCGAGATACCGGACCTGCTGCCCGCCCCCGCGCGGGCGGACGGCCGGGCGGCCTGGGAGGCCGACGGCTCGCTGCGCCTGGACCACCTGGAGCGCATCGGCCTGACCGCGCCGGAGGGTCCGTACGAGACCCTGGCCGGCCTGGTCGCCACCCACCTCACGCGCATCCCCGTCCAGGGCGACGTCGTCGACCTGGACGGCTGGCGCCTCGACGTCCTCGACGTCGACCACCACCGCGCGGACCGCCTCCGCGTCACCGCGCCCGCGCCCCTGGTGGGCGGGCAGCCGGAGCACGAGCAGCGGGAGATGGCCCGATGACCGCCGTACAGCTCTTCATCGGCGCGCTGACGCTGCTGACCAACGCGTTCTTCGTGGGCGCCGAGTTCGCCCTGATCTCGGTGCGCCGCAGCCAGATCGAGCCGCGCGCGAAGGCGGGCGACAAGCGCGCCCGGATGACCCTGTGGGGCCTGGAGCACATCTCCCAGATGATGGCGACGGCCCAGCTCGGCATCACCGTCTCCTCGCTGGTGCTCGGCGCGGTCGCGGAGCCGGCCATCGCGCACCTGATGGAGCCGGTGTTCGAGGCGGTCCACATGCCGCACGCGCTGGTCCACCCCGTCGCCTTCGCGATCGCCCTGACCCTCGCCACGTATCTGCACATGCTGATCGGCGAGATGATCCCGAAGAACATCGCGCTGGCCGCCCCGGCGACCACCGCCCTGTTCCTCGGCCCCGCGCTGGTCGCCCTCACCCGGGCCCTGAAGCCGTTCGTCTTCGGCATCAACGCCTTCGCCAACGCCCTGCTCAAGCTGCTCAGGGTGGAGCCGAAGGACGAGGTCGAGGCCGTCTTCACGGACGACCAGCTGGCCCGCATGGTGGTCGACGCCAGCGAGGCCGGGCTGCTCACCCCGGCCGACGGCGAGCGCCTGCGCGACGCGCTGGAACTGGGCACCCGCCCGGTCGGCGAGATCCTGGTCCCGGCCCAGAAGATGCGCACGGTCCCCCACACGGTCACGCCGGCCGAGCTGGAACGCATGGCCGCCGAGGCGGGCTACTCCCGCTTCCCGGTCACCGGCCCCGGCGGCACGGTCCTCGGCTACCTGCACATCAAGGACACCCTGGGCCTCACCGACCGCGACCGCCCCTTCCCTCGCTCGGCCCTGCACCGCGTCACCCGCGTGCGCATCGACACGCCCCTCGACGACACCCTCACCGCCCTGCGCACCGAGGACAGCCACCTCGCCGCGGTCACCGGCGAGACGGGCGCGGTCCTGGGCTTCGTGACGATGGAGGACGTCCTGACGGAACTGGTGGGACCCGCACCGGTGGGGTCGTGACCTGACGGGGCCGGCCCGTTCGGGAACGTCCGCGGACCGCGACCGCCTCCCAGGGCGACCCCGCTGGGGAGGTGGTCCCGGTGCAGGCGCTTCGCCGTGGCTGACAAGCGGGCCCTGGGCAGGTATGACAACGGCCCCCGCCGGGTGGCGAGGGCCGGTCACTCGGGGGTCGGAAGGAGCGCTGGTCACCCGTGGCGCTTGGCGAACTCCACAAGGCCGGCGAACCCCGCAGAGGTCAGGGACAGGTGCGGGCCGTCCGTGTCCTTGCTGTCCCGGACCAGGAACTCACCAGTGGCCGCCGCGTGCTCCGGCGCCCACTCGATGCACTCGGCTCCCTCGCCGTTGCTGTAGCTGCTCTTCACCCAGACCGGAGACGCCGTGTTCTCGTCAGGAGTCAATATCATCTTCATACTCTTTCAGGTACGTGTGGAACAGATACACGCTCTCCCCGCTGTCGAGGGCCTTCGACCGGGCAATGTCCAGGCGCGTCGTCAACTCCAGTACACGGGCCGGGGTGTCCACTGACACGCCGGACGCGAACGACTCGACGTAGCCGAAGGTCACGCCATCCCGAAGGTGAGCAAGCTCAAGCTACCGCCCAACAAGGGGTGCACTCCATGGGTGAAGGGAAGCGCCTGCACCCGCACCGCACTGTTCTTCTCGATCACGTCGAGTATGTGCCGGAGCTGCTCGGCCATGATCGCTGGACCGCCCACCGGCCGACGCAGGGCCGCCTCGTCCATGATGGCCCAGTACAGCGGGGGCGTGGCGGAGTCCAGCACCGCCCGACGGTGTGAGCGTGTGGCCACCTGAAGCGCGACCTTCTCAGCATCCTTGCCCGGCATGGACTCGGTGAAGAGGGCAGAGGTGTAGGACTCGGTCTGCAACAGACCGGGGACGACACTGCTGTTGAAGGTCTGGATGCGCGCGGCCCGCTTCTCCTCCTCAAGCACCTTGCGCCCGTACACCGGGACCTCGGCCGCGACGGCCACCACGAGCAGGTCGGTGAACAACCCGTCGGTCTCGTAGAAGTCGTCGAGGACTTCCGCCAGCGCCTCGGAGGGGAGCTGCTCCCCCCGTTCGACCCGGCTCAGGTACGTGTGCGGGTACCCCAGCTTCTCGGCGAGTGCACGCAGCGACAGACCCGCCTTGGCCCGCGCACGTCCCGCGCGTCCGGCCAGCATCCCCGCAGGTGTAGCGGGCATCGCGTCTTCTTCGGGCTCTAGCTCCATCGCACTGACCTCCTCTCAAGAGCTTGTCCACTGAGGGTATTTGGTGACGAGCGCTCCGTATACGTGACTCGTTCTCTTGGCAAAGCTGGTGACTACAGAGACGCCCTTCCCCACGGGGGCGCAACGGCCCAAGGTTCGGAGCAGGCATGACGACGGCAGGCAGGCAGCAGACGGCAGACGTGAAGGTCAGAGACGCTGAGCGGGCGCGTGACGAGCTGCGCGATGCGCTCAGGGCGGCCGGGGTGACGTTGCCGTCCCTCGGGCTCGACGCCGCTTCGTGCGTCGGGTCTTTCCCGCTCGCGTTGATCGATCTGGGTCGCTGCAACGTGGCCACGGCCCTCGCGCTTACCGTCGCGCTGCGGTCGAGCACGGGCGAGCGGAAGGGGGCGGAGCGGTGAGTCGACGCGTGTTCCGTTACGTCGCGTTCACCATCGAGCAGGACAGGACGGCTGTGCCGGAGTATGAGGCGCGGTGCGTGTCCGGTGACGATGCCGAGTGTGGCGCGTGGTCCGGCACGTACAGCGGTCCGGGGCCGGTCGAGGATTGGCAGCGTCGGCACACGCAGGAGAGCGGGCACCGGCGCTATCGGCGGAACTTCGGCGACTACGCGGTCATGCGGCCGTCGGCGGAGTCAGCCGGTCCCGCGCGGGTGAGCGGGGGTGCGGCGTGATGTTCCCTCCGGCTGTTGAACGTCCGTGGCGTGACGCTTGGCCCCTGGTCGCACAGGCGGGCGACGGTAACGCGTGGGTGACGGGGGCGTGTTGGCTGTACCGCCGTCGTGAGGGGGTGGCGGTGCTGTGGATCGGTGCCGTGGCCGCGCCCGGCGCGACGGGCGACGTGTACGCCTGCGGCCCGTGCATCGCTGAGCTTGCGCACATGGTGCGCGTGCAGGCGCACACACGGGACCGGATCACCGACCGCGCCGCGCTGCCCGCCACGCTCGCCGTTCCCGCCCACGTGCCCCCGCCGCGCCCGGTTCCCGTGGAAGGCTCCGGCGGCCGTCACCGCTCGGTCCGCCGCGAGCGGGACGCGTACCCCACGGCCCTGCCCGCCGGTACCGCGCGATGACCGGGACCGGGACCAGGACGTGTGAGCACCGGCAGACCGAGCGGCGCGACGGCAAGACGTACTGCCGGGACTGCAAACGACAGCTCTACCTGTGAAGGCTCCGCCCCCTGCCGGGGACGACCTGTCAACCGGTTCTCCCACACACCCCCGGCAGGGGAGCGGGCACCATCCCGCCCCGGTTGGATCACCGCACGCAACCCTTGGACAGGTCGAGCGCCTGCCGGGGCGGGTCCTGTACGACCACCGTAGGAAGCGACCAAGGAGGAGACTTGCAGACAAGCCCCGCAGGTTCGCAGACGACCGCACAAGCCCCGTGGGGGCTGCGGCGTATGGCTCCGCTGCGCAACGGTTCCCCCTCGCCGTGGCGGTACGCGGGCATCGACCCGGCCACGCAGACCGGCCGATGGGTCGGTGAGGACGGCGCGATGACGCCGGCCGAACTCGGCAAGCACGGTACGTCCGTCAACACGTACCCGCCCACACAGGTCGGGAAGGACGGCAAGGTGGATGCCGACTCCGGCCACGACGCGACACAGGACTAGGGAGTAGCGCCATGGACGGACGCCCGGTGCTGGTCTGCACGGAGGATGAGGACGCGACCGCTGATCTGGTCATCGCGGAACTGAACCGGCGCCGGGTGCCCGTCCTGCGCTTCGATCCGGGGCGCGACTTCCCGGCGCCCGTGGTGCTCGCCGCGCACATCGGGGCTGGGGGCACCTCCCGGACGGAGTCTGGGGGAGGATGGGGCGGACGGCTCACGGCCGGGGAGCGTACGGCCGACCTGTCCGCCGTGCGCGCCCTGTACCACCGTCGGCCGAACCCCTACCCGACGGGGAGCGGCGGGCAGGCGGCCCGGTTCGCGGCGCAGGAAAACCGGCGCGGCCTGGGCGGCGTGCTGGGAGCGCTGCCGGGATGCCTCTACCTCAGCCACCCGCAAGCCATCGCGCGGGCGGAGTACAAGCCCGCGCAACTGGACGCGGCGACACGGGTAGGGCTTACGGTTCCCGCCACCCTGATCACGAACGACCCGAGGGAGGCCAAAGCGTTCTGCGCCGCACAGCCGACCATCTACAAGCCCTTGCACGCCGGGGCGTATGACGTTGAGGGCGAGCCCGCCGGAATCTGGGCCGCCCTGGTCGAGGCGGGCGAGGTCGACGGCGCGGTGAGCCACAGCGCGCACCTGTTCCAAGCACGTGTACCGAAGGTGGCGGACGTGCGCGCGGTCGTCGTCGGCGAGCGGGTGTTCAGCGCGCGCATCACCGCGCCGCCCGGGGTCGTGGACTGGAGAGCCGAGTACCAGAGCCTCACCTATGAGCCGGTCGCATGCCCGGACGGGATACGCCGGTCGCTGTTGGCGTTTCTCGCCGGTTTCGGGCTGAGCTTCGGGGCCTTCGACTTCTCCGTGACCGCTGACGGCGCATGGTGGTTTCTGGAGTGCAACCCCAACGGCCAATGGGCGTGGCTCGAAGACGCGGCCGGACTACCCATCACAACCGCAATCGCAGACCTGTTGGAGAACGGAGCGAGCCACCATGACTGACCTCCTGCACTCGGAACACCTACGGGCCGACCTCGCGCGGCGCCTGTCCAAGTCCGGCCCCCTGCGCAACGCGGAATGGGAAGCGGCCGTCATGTCGGTGCCCCGCGAGGCGTTCCTCGCGCGCGGCTGGTTCGAGTACGAAGACGGCGGATGGTACCGCCCCGCGCGCGGGGACTCCCCGGAAGGACTCGCGCGGGTCTACGAAGACGACTCCCTCGTGACGCAGGTGGCCGGGGGCGTCTTCCCCGACCAGGTCGAGGGGCGCATCGCGGCGGCCCCGTCGTCGTCGTCCACGCTGCCGAGTCTGGTCGTGCGGATGCTCGAAGACCTGCGGGCGAGCGAGGGGACGCGCGTCCTGGAGATCGGCACGGGCACGGGCTACTCAACTGCGCTGCTGTGCCACGTCGTCGGCGAGGACAACGTGACCACGGTCGAGGTCGACGCGGAGGTGTCCGCCCGTGCCGGAATTGCCCTCGCGGGCGCCGGCTACTGGCCTGCCCGCGTGGTCGGTGACGGCCTGGCGGGCTACACGGAGGGAGGCCCGTATGACCGCGTGATCGCCACGTGCGGCGTGCACACGGTGCCGGCCGACTGGCTCGCGCAGACACGGCCCGGCGGTGAGGTCCTGGTCACGGTCGGCGGTTGGATGCACGCATCCGAACTCGTACGGCTCACGGCCGCCGACGACGGCACCGCGAGCGGCCCGGTTCTCGGGGGACAGGTCTCGTTCATGCTGGCACGCCCCCACCTTCCGCCCCCGCTGGGCATCCTGCCGAACCTCAGCGTGGGCGATGCGGTGCCCGCCGAACTGGGCGCGGATACGCTCGACGACTGGGCCGCCCGGTTCGTCGCGCAGTTCGCCGCGCCGCGCGCGCAGCGGCTCACGCTGGAACGCGGCGGTCGGACGGAACACGTCGTGATCGACGTGGACGCCGAAGCGTGGGCGGTCGTCTTCCACGACGGCGCGCGGTGGATGGTGCGACAGGGCGGCCCGGCCCGCTTGTGGGACCAGATCACCGAACGGCTCACGCGGTGGCAGGCGGATGGGCGCCCGCCGGCCGACCGTATGCGGCTGCACGTCGGCCCCGACGGGCAACGCCTCACCTGGGCGTGACCGCGAGCTGACACCCCATGCCGCCCGTCTGTCCGTCGTTCCCCCGTGGCGGACGGGCGGGGCTCCCTCGGGATGCGCTCACCTGGAGCGAACTTGCCCGCCGGGATATCCGCGGTCAACGCGTCCAGCACCCGCATATGCGGGGCTCGGGGAGTGTGCGGGTCCGGGGAGCGCCCAGACATGGGAAGGCGTGGGGCGCGCGCCTACCAGCCGGTCGCCACCAGGTGGTTGAGGAGTAGCGCCAGGACCGCCTGCGCGGCCAGCCACGCGCGCGGGCGCGGCAGGAACGCGCAGGCCGGGAGGAGCCACAGGGCGAAGGGGAGCCAGATGCGTTCCGTCTCCGCCTTGCTCATGCCGGACAGGTCGGCGATCAGCAGGGCGAGCAGGCCGGCGGCCACGAGGAACGCGAGGCGGAGGTCCTCGGCCCGTGCGTCGCCGTTTCCCTGCCGCCGGATCAGCACGACGCCCGCCCGCCGCAGGCCCGCCACCGTCGCGAGGCCCGTGATGAGGACCGTGCAGGCGAGGTTGGCCCACACCCAGTACGCGTAGGGGCGGACGCCGGCCGCGCCCTCGTAGTAGCGCTCGACGAGCAGGTGGTACGCCTCCCACCAGTCGAAGCCGACCACGGTGAACGCGACCGGCACCACCGCCATGCCCGCCAGCAGCGGCAGGAACAGCAGCGGGCGTTCCCGCACCCCGCGCCGGCCGAGCAGCAGTACCGCCGCCCCGATCACGGCGAAGAGCGTGAGGCCGTACGAGAGATAGCAGGTCAGTCCGGAGAGGAGCCCCGCGCCCGCCGCCCACCACAGGGAGCGGCCGGTGACCGTGAGGGCCAGCAGCGCCACCGCCCACGCGGCGACCGCCGCGAAGTAGCCGTCGGCGGACGTGCCCATCCACACCGCGGCCGGTGCCAGCACCAGGAAGGGCGCCGCCCGCCGGGCGAGCCGCTCGCCGCACAGTGCCCGCACCGTCACCAGTACCGCCACGCACGCCGTCGCGCCCACGGTGATGGTCCAGACCCCGGCCCAGCCCCCGCCGCCCAGCCCGATCCGGTCGAGCAGCACGTAGGTGAGCGTGGCCCCCGGCGGGTGACCGGCGACGTGGGCGGGCCAGTTGTCGGGGGAGTGGAGCAGGATGTGCCCGTTGAAGTCGCGCAGGGTCGCCGGGATGTCGCGCCAGCGGTCGATGACCGACAGGTACTCCTGACTGGTGGTGAGCCGGCCTGCGATGCCCCGCTCCCAGCCGTCGATCAGGGCCAACGACCAGGTCCAGGCCATCGCCGCGCCCCAGGCGGCGAGGAGCAGCGCGCGCCACCCCAGGCGAGCGGCGACGGCCGGCCCGTACGCCACGGTCGCCGCCGCCACCAGGAGGGCCGCCGGCGTGCCGGGGCCCAGGTGCGGGTCCCAGCGGCCCAGCAGGGGTGGCCAGCCGACGATGAGGTCGTCGTAGGTGTACACGTTGCGGCCGACCAGGATGGCGGCCGCGACGAGCAGCACGGCCGCCGCGGCGGCGTACAGGTCGCGGGGGACGGAACGGAGGCGGGTCACACCGGCACCGTAGGGCGGAAGATCGCGCGTTGGACGGCGCACACGGCGGACGTCAGCGTTTCGTCATGGGTCGCGGACCGCTTTCGGGGCCTCCTGCTGCCTACGGTCGGGACATGCGTGACCTCGCCACACGGCTTCCCTCCTCTCCGGGTTTCTGGCGCAGCCCCCTGCGCGGCCCCCGGTTCACGTCGGTGCTCGGCATCGTGCTGCTCGTCGGCATCACCGTGCTGTTCGCAACCGGCCTGCTGTCGTATGCCGCCTACAACCCCGACCTGTCCCCGGTCAACGACAAGACGCCGGACAAGGGGCTCCTCGGCTTCTACCTCTTCGCCTGGCCGACCGATCCCACCTGGCTGTACCGCCTCACCCAGGGTGTCCACGTCACCCTCGGGCTCACCCTGATCCCGGTGCTGCTGGCCAAGCTGTGGTCGGTCGTGCCGAGGCTGTTCACCCTGCCCCCGGCCCGCTCGGTCGCGCACGCGCTGGAGCGGATCTCGCTGCTGCTGCTGGTCGGGGGCGCGCTGTTCCAGTTCGTGACCGGGGTGCTCAACATCCAGTTGGAGTACCTCTTCCCCGGCTCCTTCTACCCGCTGCACTTCTACGGCGCGTGGGTCTTCTTCGCCGCGTTCGTCGCGCACGCCGTGCTGAAGATGCCGCTGGCGCTGCGCAACCTCCGGGCGATGCGCGAGGAGCGCGACGACCTGGTGTCCCCGCGGCCCGCCGCGCCCACCGTCTCGAGGCGCGGTGCCCTGTGGTTCGTCGGCGGCGGCTCGCTCCTGATGTTCGCCACGAACGCGGGCCGCAGTTTCGACAGTCCGCTGCGGGCCACGGCCGTGCTCTCCCCGCACGGGGGGCCCGAGCCGGGGGGCGGGCCCAACGGCTTCCAGATCAACAAGACGGCCGCGCACGTCGGCATCGTCCCGGCCGAGACCCGCGACGACACCTGGCGGCTCGTCGTCAAGGGCCGCTCCGGGACCGTCCGGTTCAGCCGGGCCGACCTGCTCGCCATGGAGCAGCACAGCGAGGCCCTGCCCATCGCCTGCGTCGAGGGCTGGTCGACGTCCGACCAGTGGTGGCGCGGGGTGCGGCTGCGGGACCTCGCCGCGCGCGTGGGCCACGAGGACGACCCGCCCGACGTGTTCGTCGAGTCCCTCCAGCGGCGCGGCGCCTTCCGCAGCGGGGCCCTGCGTGCCAACCAGGTCGCCGACCCGCGCTCCCTGCTCGCCCTGTACGTCAACGGCGAGGCGCTGAGCCCGGACCACGGCTACCCGGCGCGGATCATCGTGCCCGCCGCGCCCGGCGTGCTGAACACCAAGTGGGTGGCCCGGATGACGTTCGGAGACCTGAAATGAACCGTGTACGCGAGCCGCGCGGGCTCGGCAGGCCGGGCGGCCGGCTCCGGCCCGTGATCGGCAGCCCCCTCCAGATCCTCCTGCTGGCCTGCTCCTTCGCGCTCGCGGGCTACGCGGGGGTGCGGCTGCTCGCCGACGACTGGCTCGGCGTGGCCCTGTGGTTCGTGGGGGCGGCGCTGCTGCACGACCTGGTGCTGCTGCCGCTGTACTCGGTGCTGGACCGGGCGGTCACCGGTGGGCTCGGCGCGGTCCACCGTCGTACGTGGGCGCTGTACGTGCGTTTCCCGGCCGCCTTCTCCGGGCTGCTCCTGCTGGTGTGGTTCCCCCTGATCAGCGGCCGGGTCGACGCGGGGTACCGGGGGGTCACCGGGCTGTCGGCGGACGGCTACCTCGCCCGCTGGCTGCTGATCACGGCCGTGCTGTTCGGGGGCTCGGCGCTGCTGCTGGCGCTGCGGTCACTGCGGTCGCTGCGCAGCGCGACGAAGGGGCGCTCCCCCGACGTCCACTGAGCGACGGTCCGCCAGCCTCCGGCGGCCGCGCGGTGGAGCAGGGCGCGGGTGCCGATCCGCGCCCAGGGGAAGGGGCTGCCGGACGCGTGGCCGTCGGTGACGTTGGGGTCGCTGGAGCCGGGGCCGGCGGGGCTCGCGCACCCCCGGGCGGCGGCGCGAGCGCCTGCGCCCCGGGGGCGCGCGCGGGGGGGGCGCGGGCCCCCCGCCGCGCGCGGGGTGCGGGGCCCGCCCGGGGGGGGCCGGGGCCGCGCCCCGCGGCGCCCCGGCGGGGCCCCCCCCCCCCCCGTCCACCCGTGCGGTCTCGGCGATCAGCAGGCCGCCGGGGGCGAGCAGGGCGGCGACGCGGGCGAGCAGGGCGCGGGGATCGCCGCCGATGCCGACGTTGCCGTCCATGAGGAGCACGGTGTCCCAGCGTCCCTCGCCGGGCAGCGGCTCGAAGACGGAGCGCCGCAGCGACTGGCCGCCGGACCGCACGGTGTGGGCGACGGCGGCCTCGCTGACGTCGATGCCGAGGACGGTACTGCCCCGGGCGGCGAGCTCCGCGACCAGCCGGCCGGGTCCGCAGCCCACGTCGAGGACGGCGCCCTCGCACCGGTCCAGCACCTCCAGGTCGACCGTGTCGGCCCCCGCGCACCAGCGCTCCACCTCCAGCGGCAGCAGCCACCCGTCGCTGCGCCGCAGGAACAGCGGCCCGCGACCGGCCCGCAGGGCGGCGGCGTAGGGGTCGGAGGCGGCCCAGGGCGCCGGACCGGCCAGGGGGAACGGCGGCTCCGCGAGGCGGCCGGGGGCGGCGGTCGGCCAGTTGCCGGGCGGCCGGACCGCCGGCGGGCGGACCGGTCCGTTCATCGTGGCGCGGGCCGGCCCGCCGGGGGATCCGTTCGCCGGGCCGCCGGGGGATCCGTTCGCCGGCCCACCGGCCGATCCGTTCGCCGGGCTGCCGGGGGATCCGTTCCCCGGCCCGTCGGCCGATCCGTTCGCCGGGCCGCTTCGGCCGGCCACCCGCGTGTCCGTGGCCCCCATGGGCTCACCCCCGTGTCCGTGGCCGCCCATGGGCTCACCCGCGTGTCCGTGACCGCTCATCGGCCCACCCGCGCGTCCGGGGCGGCCGTGCACGCCGCCAGCCGGGCGGCGAAACGGCCGTGCGGGGCCAGTGCGGCGACGGCCCGTGCGTCGGCGGCGGTGTCGACGTCGCGCAGGGGCGGCAGGTCCCGCACCCGCAGCCCCGCCGCCAGCAGCCGCTCGCGCTGCACGGCCCCCGTCACCGGCGTCGACATCGGCACGCCCCGCAGCAGGGCCGGGTCGGGGCGGGCCAGGCCCAGCGCCCAGAAGCCGCCGTCCTCCGCCGGACCGAAGTACGCGTCGCACCCGGCGAAGTCCACGTCGAGCAGTTCCGGCGTCACCTGCGGGGTGTCCATCCCGATCAGCAGGGCGGGCCCCGCGCACCCGGCGAACGCGTCCGCGAGCCGTTCGTCGAGGCCGCCCGCGCACTGCGGTACGACGTCGAAGCCGGGCGGCAGCCAGGGCCCCGGGGCACCGGCGAGGACCAGCACCCGGCGCCGCGCGGGCGTCGCGGCGACCGCGCCCAGGGTGTCGGCGAGGGACGCCTCGGCCAGCGCGGCCGCCTCGTCCGGGGTGAAGGGCGGGGTGAGGCGGGTCTTCACCCGGCCCGGACGGGGCTCCTTGGCGATGACGAGGAGGGTGCAGATCATGGTCACCGTGAGTTCCCCTCGTGGGCCGTGTCATGCCGAACCGTCCGCTTCGGTGGCTCGGCGAGCACGCCGCGCATGTCCCGTACCGCGTGCCAGGTGCCGCGCCAGGTCCCGGTGACCTTCGAGGCCCCGGTGCGGGGCAGGTACGGCACGTCGTGCTCGGTGACCCGCCAGCCCGCGTCGGCGGCCCGCACCACCATCTGGAGCGGGTAGCCGCTGCGCCGGTCGGTGAGGCCGAGGCCGAGCAGCGCCTCGCGGCGGGCGGCGCGCAGCGGGCCGAGGTCGTGCAGCCGCAGGCCGGTGCGGTGGCGCAGCATCCGGGCGAGGGCGAGGTTGCCGGCCCGGGCGTGCGCGGGCCAGGCGCGGCGCCCCTGCGGTCGTCGGCGGCCGAGCACCAGGTCGGCGGTGCCGGCCCGGATCTCGCGCACGAAGGGCGTCAGCAGGGCCGGGTCGAGGGAGGCGTCGCAGTCGCAGAAGCAGACGACGTCGGCGGTGGCGGCGGTCAGCCCGGCGTGGCAGGCGGCGCCGAAGCCGCGGCGCGGCTCGGTCACCACCGTGGCGCCGAGCGCGCGGGCGAGGTCCGCCGAGCCGTCGGTGGAACCGTTGTCGACGACGAGCGCGCGCCAGCCGTCCGGGATGCGGGCCAGGACCCAGGGAAGGGCCCCGGCCTCGTCCAGACAGGGGAGTACGACGTCGACGTCGGGAGCGGGCGAGGTGGTCACGACTCTCACCCTACGAGCCGAAATCGGGCATATCGGGCTCCCGCTCCTTACGAAACACGGACGTCGCGGCCCGGGCGTCCCTCGGGGGGCGACGTCCGCGAGGGCGCGGTGCGAGGCTGGGCGCATGCAGCAGCCGCACGAGCCCGCTCCCGCGCAGGCGTCCCCGGACGGACCCCCCGCCGGATCACCCGCCGGATCCCCCGCCGGCCCCGCCCGGATCCTGGTCGTCGACGACGACCCCACGGTCGCGGAGGTCGTCGTCGGCTACCTGGAACGCGCCGGGCACGTCGTGGACCGGGCCGACGACGGTCCGGCCGCGCTCACCCGGGCCGCCGCGCACCGGCCGGACCTGGTGGTGCTGGACCTGATGCTGCCCGGCATGGACGGTCTGGAGGTGTGCCGGCGGCTGCGCGCCACGGGCCCCGTGCCGGTCGTCATGCTGACCGCCCGCGGCGACGAGGACGACCGCATCCTCGGCCTGGAGGTCGGCGCCGACGACTACGTGACCAAGCCGTTCAGCCCCCGTGAGCTGGTGCTGCGGGTGGAGTCGGTGCTGCGCCGCACCCGGCCCGCCGCCGGGCTGGTGCCGCCGTCCGCGGCCGGCCTCACCGTCGACCCGGGCGCCCGGCGGGCCACGAAGGAGGGCGCCGAGCTGGCCCTCACCCTGCGCGAGTTCGACCTGCTCGCCTTCTTCCTGCGGCACCCGGGCCGGGCCTTCGCCCGGGAGGAGCTGATGCGGGAGGTGTGGGGCTGGGACTTCGGCGACCTGTCCACCGTCACCGTCCACGTGCGGCGGCTGCGCGGCAAGGTCGAGGACGACCCGGCCCGGCCGCGGCTGATCCAGACCGTGTGGGGCGTGGGCTACCGCTTCGACCCGGCCGGGCGGGAGACGGACTGACCATGCACGACACCCTCCTCATCGCCCTCTACGCCTTCGCCGGCGCCGCCGTCACCGGGCTGGCCGGCGCGGCCGTGCTGCGGCTGATCCGGCGGCGTTCGCTGACCGCGTCGTTCGCGGTGGTGGCGGCGGTCGCGGTCCTCGCGATGCTCGCGGGCACGCTCGCCGTCGCCTGGGCGATGTTCCTGTCCCCGCACGACCTGTCGGTCGTCACCACCGTCGCGGCGATGGCGGCCGTCGTGTCGCTGGCCACCGCGCTGCTGCTGGGCCGCTGGGTGGTCGCCCGCAGCCGCGAACTGGCCGCCGCCGCACGCTCGTTCGGCGACGACGGCGACTACGCGGCCCCCACCGTCCCGGCGACCGCCGAACTCGACGCGCTCAGCCGTGAGCTGGCCGCCACCAGCGCCCGCCTGGCCGAGTCCCGGGAACGGGAACGCGCCCTGGAGACCTCCCGGCGGGAACTGGTCGCCTGGATCTCGCACGACCTGCGCACGCCGCTGGCCGGCCTGCGGGCCATGTCCGAGGCCCTGGAGGACGGCGTCGCCGCCGACCCCGACCGCTACCTCCGCCAGATCCGTACGGAGGTGGAACGCCTCAACGACATGGTCGGCGACCTCTTCGAACTCTCCCGCATCCACGCCGGGGCGCTCGCCCTCGCCCCGGCCCGGATCTCGCTCTACGACCTGGTCGGCGACGCCCTCGCGGGCGCGGACCCGCTCGCGCGCGAGCACGGCGTACGGCTGGTCGGCGACGCCGTGGCGGCCCTGCCGGTCGAGGTGGACGGCAAGGAGATGAGCCGGGTCCTCGGCAACCTCCTGGTCAACGCGATCCGCCGGACCCCGGCCGACGGCACGGTCGCGGTCGCCGCCGAGCCCTCGCCCGAGGGCGTGGTGCTCTCCGTGTCCGACGGCTGCGGCGGCATCCCCGAGGAGGACCTGCCGCGCGTCTTCGACACCGGCTGGCGCGGCACCCACGCCCGTACGCCTCCGGCCGGCGCGGGCCTGGGCCTGGCCATCGTCCGCGGCATCGTGGAGGCCCACCGCGGCCACACCACGGTCCACAACATCCCCGGCGGCTGCCGCTTCGAGGTAACCCTGCCACTGGCTGACGCCTGAGCCGCCCGACGCGCTTGCCCTTCGGCCCCGCCCCGGCCTTGTACCCCGGCCTTCGGCCTAATTCGCGTGCCCGGCCCGCGCCTTCGGCCCACGCCCGGCCTTCGGCCCGACCCAAGCCCGACTCCCGACCCACATCCTTGGTCCGCGCATTTCGTCTTCGGCCCCAACCCGGGCCGTGCCCCCTGGTCGGCGCCCCGGCCTTCGGCCCAATCCGCTTGCCCGGCCAGCGTCTTCGACCTTCGGCCCGGCCCGGGCCCCGGCCTTCGGCCTCGACCCCCGACCGACTCCCGACTCGCGCCCCTGGTCCGTGCCCCAGGGCTTGGGCCCGATCCCCGACCCGCGCCCCGCCCCGCGCCTTCGGCCCGGCCCTCAGTCCGCGTCCCCGACCCGCGCCGCTGCCCCCGACGTCACTCCCCCCGCAGACCCGCCCGGGCGAACTCCCGCATGCCCTCCCGGAAGCCGACCCGGGGGCTCCAGGGCAGGTCGGTGCGTAGGCGGGTGGAGTCGGCGGTGATGTGGCGTACGTCGCCGAGGCGGTACTCGCCGGTGATGACCGGTTCGGGGCCGCCGTACGCCTCGGCGAGGGCGGTGGCCATCTCGCCCACCGTGTGCGGGTCGCCGCTGCCGGTGTTGTAGGCGGTGAGCGTGCCGTCCGGGTGGTCGGCCGTCAGCGCCGCGACGTTGGCCGCGGCCACGTCCCGTACGTGCACGAAGTCCCGGCGCTGACGGCCGTCCTCGAAGACCCGGGGTGCCTCGCCGCGGGCGAGCGCGGAGCGGAAGAAGGAGGCGACCCCGGCGTACGGGGTGTCGCGGGGCATCCCGGGGCCGTACACGTTGTGGTAGCGCAGCGACACCGCCGTCGCGCCGGCCGACCGGGCCCAGGCGGCGGCCAGATGCTCCTGGGCCAGCTTGGTGGTCGCGTACACGTTGCGCGGGTCGGCGGGCGCGTCCTCGCCGACCAGCCCCGGGGACAGGGCCGCGCCGCACACCGGGCACGGCGGCTCGAACCGGCCCGCGTCCAGGTCGGCGACGGCACGCGGGCCGGGCCGCACCACACCGTGCCGTGCGCACGCGTAGCGCCCCTCGCCGTACACGACCATCGACCCGGCGAGCACGAGCCGCCGCACGCCCGCCTCCGCCATCGCGGCGAGCAGGACGGCGGTGCCGAGGTCGTTGCGCGAGACGTACTCCGCGGCGTCGGCGAACCCGTTGCCGAGCCCGACCATCGCCGCCTGGTGGCACACGGCGTCCACCCCGGTCAGGGCCTTGGCGACGGCCGCGGGGTCGCGCACGTCGGCGGCGGGGTCCTCGCGGACGTCGTATCCGACGGGCTCGTGCCCGTGCTCCCGCAGTGCCGCCACGACATGGGACCCGATGAACCCGGCGTGGCCGGTGACCAGTACGCGCATGCGCCCACGCTAGGCCCGCGCGGCCCTCGCGCCGGGCGTCCGGCGCGGCACGTCACGGGTCCGTAAGAAGCGGATGCGTCCACCACCCACCACGACTTTGCCATCTCTTTACAACCCGCCGGGCCGCCGCCTCGTCTCTCCGTCCGATCCACCCCAACCACCCCCCGAGAGAGAGCGACCCGATGCGCCGCACCATCCTCAGCGCCGTGGCCCTGGCCTGCACCGCCGTACTGGCCGGCACCGCGCCCGCGTTCGCCGACGGCCCCAGCCCGGTCCCCTCCAAGGCCCCGGCCCAGAGCACCCCGAGCCCCGTCCCGAGCGAGGCACCGACCAAGGCCCCGACGCCCTCCCCCAGCGAGCCGGGCCCGGCGGACGAGGCGTCCGAGGCGCCCACCCCCGCCCCGGCCGACGGCCAGGTCTCCGCCGTGCCCGAGGGCGCGCCCGACACCGGCGCCGCGACCCCGGAGACGGGCGGGACCGACGAGGGGCTCATCGGCGCGGGCGCCGGCGCCGTGCTCGTCGCGGGCGGCGCGGTCCTCTTCGTCGTACGGCGTCGGCGGGCGGCGACCGGGGCATGACCCGGCCTGCCGGGCGCGCCCTCGCCACCGCGGCGCTCGCCGTGCTGCTCGCCGGCTGCGGCGGCGGCCCGGGGGGTGCCGGGGACGACGCGGCCGCGCCCGACCGCCCCGGCACCACCGCACCGCCGTCGTCCGCCGCCGCCAAGTCCGCGCGGCCACTGGCGCGTTCGGTGCCGGTCGGCCTGCGCATCCCGGCCGTCGGCGTCGACACCCCGGTGATGCGGCTGGGGCTCGCGGCGGACGGCACGGTGGAGGTCCCGCCCGTCACGGACGACGACCGCGCGGGCTGGTACCGGCACTCGCCGACCCCGGGACAGGTGGGACCGTCGGTCCTCCTCGGCCACGTCACGGTCGGCACCCACGGCGACGGCGTCTTCCGGCACCTCGCGCGGCTGCACCGGGGCGACCGGATCGAGACGCGCCTGGAGAACGGCACGGCGGCCGAGTTCACGGTCACCGCCGTACGGACGGTGCGGAAGGCCGAGTTCCCGACGGACGACGTCTACGGGGACGTGACCCAGCCGGAGTTGCGGCTCATCACCTGCGGCGGCCCGCGGGTCGGCGAGGAGTACCGGGACAACGTCATCGTCTTCGCCCGGCTGGCGGCGACGAGTCCCGCGGCCTCCTGACCGGCCGTGCGTACGGCATACCCTCACGACCATGGAGAGCGTTGAAACGGTCCCGTGACAGGGCGGCGTCCGAGCTGTTCGCCGCCCTGTATCCGCGCCTCGCCGGCTGGTGCCGCCGGCTCGTCGACGACGACGAGACGGCCCACGAGATCGCCTCGGAGGCGTTCACCCGGCTCTGGGCCCGCTGGACGTCCGTGGAGGAGCCCCGAGGGTTCCTCTACGTGACAGCCGCCAACCTCGTCCGGGATCACTGGCGCAAGCTGGAGCGCGAACGCCGGGCCGTGCGCCGGGTCACCGCGGAGGTCGCCGTACGCCCGCACCCCGAGCAGACCGACCCCTCGGTGCGGCTGCTCGTGCAGTCCCTGCCGGAGCGACTGCGCGTGCCGATCCTGCTCCACTACTACGCCGACATGCCGATCCGGGAGGTGTCCGCGCTGACCGGGCGCAAGGAAGGAACCGTCAAGGCCGACCTCCACGCGGCCCGCGAACTGCTCCGCGTCCATCTGAGGAGAAGCCTTGACCACACGCCTTGAGGACGATCCCGGGTCCGGACGGGACGAGGACGATGCGCTGCTGGTCGTGCTCCGCCCGGACACCGCGTACCTGGGCCCGCCGCCCGGCCGCTACGAGGCGATCCGCCGGACCGCGTCCCGCCGGCGTCTGCTGCGCGCCGCCGCCGGTGCCGCCGCGACCGCTGCCGCCGCCGCCCTGATCGCGCTGCCGCTGAACTGGGCGTCCCCCGCCCCGCCCCCGCGTCCGACGGCCCCGCTGGCCCCGGCCCCCGCCGACCCGCCCCCGACGACCGCACCGACCCCGACTCCGCCCCGCGACGCCTCACAGGCGCCGAGTCCGGTCCCCGACGAACCCACCAGGACCGCGCCGACGCCGTCGGCCTCCTCGCCGTCGGCCTCCGCGCCGCCGTCCGCCCCCGACTCCGTGCCCACGCCCTCGGAGTACGGCGGGCCGGCTGTTGAAACGGGACGATGATCTATCACGTGGTGCCGCTCGCCGAGTGGAACGCCGACCCCGGCCGGCCGTACGTCCCCGCCTCCCTCGCCGAGGACGGGTTCGTGCACTGCTCGCCCGACGAGGCGACCACGCTCGCCGTCGTCAACGCCTTCTACCGCGCCGCGCCCCGTCCGCTCCTTGCGGTGCTCCTCGACGAGGACCGGCTCACCGCGAGGTGCGCGTGGGAGGCGGCGGCGCCGACACCGCCGCCCGGGGTCGCCGAGGGCACCCTCTTCCCGCACGTCTTCGGCCCGCTCGACCGCGACGCCGTCCGGCGCGTGAGCGAGGTGCGCTGGGACGGCACGGGCCGGGCGACGGGGCTGTCCCGACGCCGGGCCACGGGACTGTCCTGACGGAGGAGGCCCGTCCTCACTCCTGCGGCTGGGCCGGTCCTCCGAGCATCGCCGACGCGGTCTGGACCGGCGTGGCGGCGGGCGCCGGAACGGGCTCGGCCCCGGGCGCGGGGTGGCAGGTGAAGCCGAGGCGGGTCATGGCGCGGGTGACCTCGGCGCCGGAGAAGTCGCGGCTGTCCTGCCGGGTGACGACCTCGCCGACCTGCTTGACCGGGTAGCGGCGCCGGCCGATGGTCACGGACTCACCCGTGACGGGCTGGGGCGTGACGCCCTTCATCGAGTCCAGCACCCCCTGCTTGGTGAGGTCGAACGGATACCGGGCGATGACACAGCGCATGATGCCTCCAACAAGGGGGGGACGGAGCGGATGGGGTTGCGGTTCGCCTATGCCGCCGAACCACCGGCTGACTGACGCCGCGGCCTGCGCCGCGGGCCTTCGCCGGTGGAGCGGGCCTGACCGCTGCCGCGGCCCTGACCGGTGCGGGTCTGCGGGACGGAGGCCTGGCCGGAGCGGGCCTGTGCGGAACGGCCGCGCCGCCCGCGCGACGAGGAGCCGTTGCCGGACGCGGCGCGCCGCGGGCGCTCCACGACCGGTGCGGTGATGACGACGGGGACTCCGGAGGGGGTCTGCGCACCGGTGATGCGGGTCAGTTCCGCCTCGCCCGAGCGGACCGGGGTGACCTGCGGGGTGATGCCGGCCGAGGCCATCAGGCGGGTCATGTCGCGCCGCTGGTCGGGGGTGACCAGGGTGACGACGCTGCCCGACTCGCCGGCGCGGGCCGTACGGCCGCCGCGGTGCAGGTAGTCCTTGTGGTCGCCGGGCGGGTCCACGTTGACGACCAGGTCGAGGTTGTCGACGTGGATGCCGCGGGCCGCGACGTTGGTCGCCACCAGCGCCGTCACCTGCCCGTCCTTGAACTGGGCGAGGGTGCGGGTGCGCTGCGGCTGGGACTTGCCGCCGTGCAGTCCGGCCGCCCGCACGCCGCTCTTCAGCAGGTGCTTGACCAGCCGGTCCACCCGGTGCTTGGTGTCCAGGAACATGATGACCCGGCCGTCGCGCGCCGCGATCTCCACGGTCGTGGCCTGCTTGTCCGCCTCGTGCACGTGCAGCACGTGGTGCTCCATCGTGGTGACGGCGCCGGCCGACGGGTCGACGGAGTGGACCACCGGGTCCGACAGGTAGCGGCGGACCAGCCGGTCGACGTTGCGGTCCAGGGTGGCCGAGAACAGCATCCGCTGCCCGTCCGGACGCACCTGGTCGAGCAGGGCGGTGACCTGCGGCATGAAGCCCATGTCGGTCATCTGGTCGGCCTCGTCGAGCACGGTGATGCCGACGTCGCCGAGGTGGCAGTCGCCCCGGTCGATGAGGTCCTTGAGCCGTCCCGGCGTCGCCACGACGACCTCGGCGCCGCCCCGCAGCGCACTGGCCTGCCGGCCGATCGACATGCCGCCGACCACGGTGGCCGACCGCAGGCCCACGGCGCGGGCGTACGGGGCGAGCGCGTCGGTGACCTGCTGGGCCAGCTCACGGGTGGGGACGAGGACCAGGGCGAGCGGCCTGCGCGGCTCGGCGCGCCGGCCGGCGGTGCGGGCCAGCAGGGCGAGGCCGAAGGCGAGGGTCTTGCCCGAGCCGGTGCGGCCCCGGCCGAGTACGTCGCGCCCGGCCAGGGAGTTCGGCAGGGTCGCCGCCTGGATCGGGAACGGCACGGTCACGCCCTCGCCGCTCAGCGCGGCCAGCATGCGCTCCGGCAGGTCGAGCTCGGCGAACGAGTCGACGGCGGGCAGCGCCGGCGTGATCGTCTTCGGGGGCGCGAACTCGCCCTGGGGAGCGGCGGCCGGGCGGCGGCCGGGGCTCTGGGAGCGGCCGGCCGTCCGGGAGCGGCGGGGGCCGCCGCCGGAGCGACTGCGGTCATTGGTGCGTGTGCGTGCGCGGTCCATACGGAACCTTCCTTGATACGGCACGTATCAAGGGAGTCCCGCAGCGGTGGTACGGCGCGGGGAATCGCAAGAACGAGCCGGGTCCGGTCACTGTCGGCGCATCGGGGCGCGGGACCGGAAAATGGAGAAGAAAACGAGAAGAAAAGAAAGAAACGCGAGCGGGGGCCCGCACCCCAAGGTGCGGGCCCCGACTGCGAAGTAACGCGAGTGCGTCGTGAGGTCAGGCGACCACGATGTTCTCGGCGGTCGGGCCCTTCTGGCCCTGCGCGATGTCGAAGGTCACCTTCTGGCCCTCGAGCAGCTCACGGAAGCCCTGGGCGGCGATGTTCGAGTAGTGGGCGAAGACGTCGGGGCCGCCGCCGTCCTGCTCGATGAAGCCGAAGCCCTTTTCCGAGTTGAACCACTTCACGGTGCCGGATGCCATTTTTTTCTCCTTCGGGACGGTGCTCGGCGTTCACCCTGTGTGTACGCCGGTCGCCGTGATGATCACCCCGTCGGAAAAACCTTCAGGCAACCACAACTGCAACTTCCATCGACAGTAGCACGCCGTGACCGGGTGGACGCTCGTGCTAATCCCGTCGCACTCGTGAGCCCCGGGTCGGCGCCGGACGCACGTGCCAGGCCGGGCCCACCTCCAGTTCGGTGGGTGCGCATCTGGGCGCGCTGGTCTCCGGTGACCTGAAGGCGCGCTGCCGTGACGGGCTGGGGCATGATGTGGGGACGTGGGCGGTGCGCAAAGTGTGGAAAGTGGCGGTGTCGATGCGGTCGACGCCCTCGACACCGGGCAGCATGGTCAGTTTTCGAGAAGCGTCGCCGACCCCGCCGCCCATACCGTCGTGGACATGAACTCCATCGACTCCATCACCCTGGAAGTGGCCGACACCGAGGCCGCCGCCCGCTTCTACTCCGACGCCTTCGGACTGGACTCGACGCGGGTACGCGTCCGTGCCTCCGAGGCCCCGACGACCGGCTTCCGCGGCTTCACCCTGTCCCTCGTGGTGGCCCAGCCGGGCAACGTCGACGCGCTCCTCACCGCCGCCGTCGACGCGGGCGCCACCGTCATCAAGCCCGCCGCGAAGTCCCTGTGGGGCTACGGCGGCGTCGTCCAGGCGCCGGACGGCACGATCTGGCAGCTCGCCACCTCGAAGAAGAAGGACACCGGCC
>NZ_JBHXNW010000007.1:0-24251 GCF_042717365.1 Streptomyces sp. NPDC058534 | reverse complement strand
CCCGCCGCGAAGTCCCTGTGGGGCTACGGCGGCGTCGTCCAGGCGCCGGACGGCACGATCTGGCAGCTCGCCACCTCGAAGAAGAAGGACACCGGCCCGGTCACGCGGGAGTTCGACGAGATCGTGCTCCTGCTGGGCGTCGAGGACGTGAAGGCCAGCAAGCAGTTCTACGTCGAGCGCGGGCTCAGCGTCGGCAAGAGCTTCGGGGGCAAGTACGTCGAGTTCGCCACCGAACCGGGCACGGTCAAGCTCTCCCTCTACAAGCGGCGCGGCCTCGCCAAGGTCGCGGGCGTCGCCGCCGACGGCACCGGCTCGCACCGCCTCGTACTCGCCGGGGAGACCGCGCCGTTCGACGACCCGGACGGCTTCGCCTGGCAACCCGCGCAGTAATACATTCGTCTTCTTGTGCTGACGGGTTGGTAACCCTCCCGTCGACCGAAAGGTCGTTATTCGCGCAAATCAGTAAAAAGACGCAAACAGAATAAAGATTGAGATACATGCCATCACGGATACCCTCGCGCATACGTTGGCGTCAGCCGCGCGCAAGACTCTGGGCCGTGGCGGGTGTGGCGGCTCTCGCGTTCCTCGTCGCGCTGGAGATCGCCGCGCGTCGCTACGGCCTGCCGGGGCCGATCACCAACCAGGCGAAAGAGGTGGTGTTCGCCCCCGTTTCGGGACCACTGCTCTACGCCGGCCTGGCGCTGACGATGGTGGTCCTGACCTGGCGTCAGCGCTTCGTCGCGGCCGCCTGCGCGGTCGGCATCGACATCGTCTTCGCGCTGGTGCGCTGGGCGGCGGGCGCCACCGTGTCCGGCAGCCACTCCTTCGGCAACGGCGCGCTGTGGGTGGTCCTCGGCTGCGCGGTCGTCGCGGTCACGCGCCGCACCGGCCGGGAACGGGTCCTGCTGCTGAAGGGCGTCGGGCTCGGCCTGCTGCTGGTGGCCGGCCGCAAGACGGGCGACGCCTGGCTGCTAATCACCGCGAAGACCCACCCGAAGGTGCTGGACCCGTACGTGGCGGTCGCCGATCACGCGCTGGGCAGCCCCTCGTGGCTGGTGGGCCGGGTGGTCAGGGCCTCGGGCCCGGCCGGTGAGCACGTCCTCGACTGGGTCTACGTCCAACTCGCGGTGGCCGCGGTCGTCGTGGCGCTCTACCAACTGCGTCATGTCGCCGCCGAGCGCCGCTTCCCGCGCCACCACCTGGTGCGCACCTTCCTGGTGATCGGCCTGCTCGGGCCGGGCATCTACATGATCTTCCCCGTGGTCGGACCGATCTTCACCTACGGCACCGGGGCCTTCGGCACCGGCGGCGAGCAGTGGGCGATCGCCACCCTGTGGCCGGACACGCCGCCGCCGATCAGCGCGCCCGCCGCGGTGGCGTACGACGGGATCACCCCGCGCAACTGCATGCCCAGCCTGCACACGGCGTGGGCCACCGTGATCTTCCTGCATTCCCGGAAGGGACCGAGGATTCTGCGCTTCGCAGGAACGTTCTGGCTCGTCGCCACGCTCAGCGCGACGCTGGGCTTCGGCTACCACTACGGCATCGACCTCGTCGCCGGTGTGGTGTTCGCCGTCACGGTCGAGGCGGCCCTGCGCTCGTTCGACCGCGGCTGGGACCGGGCGGGAATTCAGCTGGTCGCCCACGGGGCGCTCGTATTCGCCGCGATCCTCGCGTCGACCCGCTATCTCTCGCTGGACATGGCCCGCCACCCGCTGGTGTTCGGCCCCCTCCTCCTGCTCGCGATGGCCTCGGTCATCCACGGCTACGCGCGGACCACGAGAGGGTGGCAGCCGACGGGCGCGGCGGTGCCGGCGAAGCAGCCGGAGCCTCAGCTGGAGGCGGCCTGACCCGGCCGGGAACATCGGCCGAGGCGTACGCCCCGCGCCGACCCGACGCGGGGCCTACGTCGTCAGTCGCGGTAGGCGTGCGTCTGGGTGGCCTTGACCGTGGCCCAGACGGTGCCGCCGGGACGCAGGTCGAGTTCGGCCGCGGCGACCGTGGTCAGGTCGGCGGCGAGGGGGAGTTCGCCGGTGAGGTCCGCGCGGATCTGGTCGCCGTGGGTCTCCAGTCCGGCTACCTCGCAGCGCCACAGGTTGCGGGCGCTGGAGCCGGTGGGGCGGTCCCGGTGCAGGGTGACCGCGCTGGGCGGGAACGCCACGAACACCGGCCCGGTCAGGTCCTCGGTGGTCGTGATCGCGGGCCCGTCGTCGAGGCGTACCGCATGCCCCTCGGCCCGCCCCCGGTAGAGGTTGAGGCCGACCAGGTGGGCGATGTAGTCGGTGCGCGGGTGGCGGGCGATGTGAGACGGGGTGCCTTCCTGGACGACCCGGCCGTCCTCCACGACGACGAGGTGGTCGGCGAGGACCATGGCGTCCAGCGGGTCGTGGGTGACGAGTACGGCCACGGCCTCGAAGTCGGCCAGGTGACGCCGGAGTTGGGCGCGGACGTCGAGGCGCGTGCGGGCGTCGAGGGCGGCGAGCGGCTCGTCCAGGAGCAGTAGCCGGGGGTGGGTGGCCAGGGCGCGGGCGAGGGCGACGCGCTGGGCCTGGCCGCCGGAGAGCCGGCGCGGCTTGGCGCCCTTGTGCTCGGACAGGCCCATCCGGTCGAGCCAGACCGCCGCCTGGGCCCGTGCCTCGGCCTTGCCCGCGCCGTGGCAGCGCGGTCCGAAGGCCACGTTGTCCAGCGCGGTGAGGTGGGGAAAGAGCAGGTAGTCCTGGAAGACGACGCCGACGGGCCGGGACTCCGTCGGCGTACGGTCCAACTCGCGTCCGTCGAGGCGGAGATGGCCGTCGGACAGCGGGACGAGGCCGGCCAGGGCGCGCAGGGCGGTGGTCTTGCCGGCGCCGTTGGGGCCGAGCAGGGCGACCACGTCGCCGGGTGCGGCCGTCAGCGTCACGTCGAGACGGAAGTCCCCGCGCTCGACGACGAGCCGCGCGTCCAGCCCGTCGGCGCGGGGCGCGGGGGTGCCGGACGCGGGCGGCTTCTCGGTCCCGGTCATGAGGCGGTCATCCAGCGGTCGCGCAGTCCGGCGAGTACGGCGATGGACACGGCCAGCAGTACGAGGCTGAGGGCGATGGCCGCCTCCGGGTCGCTCTGCAGGGCGAGGTAGACGGCCAGCGGCATGGTCTGGGTGCGGCCGGGGAAGTTCCCGGCGAAGGTGATCGTCGCCCCGAACTCGCCGAGCGCCCGGGCCCAGGCCAGCACGGCGCCGGCGGCGATGCCGGGCGCGATCAGCGGCAGGGTGACCCGGCGGAAGGCGGTGAAGCGGGAGGCGCCGAGGGTGGTGGCCGCCTCCTCGTAGCGGGGGTCGGCGGCGCGCAGGGTGCCCTCGACGCTGATGACGAGGAAGGGCATCGCCACGAACGCCTCGGCGAGGATGACGCCGGTGGTGGTGAACGGCAGGGTGATCCCGAACCAGGAGTCCAGCCACTGCCCCACGACCCCGTTGCGGCCCAGCGCCATCAGCAGGGCCACACCGCCCACCACCGGCGGCAGCACCAGTGGCAGCGTCACCAGGGCCCGTACGAGACCGCGCCCGGGGAACTCGACCCGTGCAAGGAGCCAGGCCAGCGGCACGCCGATCACCATGCTCACCACGGTCGCCGCCGTGGCGCAGATCAGCGACAGCCGCAGCGCCTGCCACACCTCGGTACTGGTCAGCAGCTCCGGCATGCTCGCCCAGGGCGCCCGGATCAGCAGGGCGACCAGCGGCAGCACCAGGAAGGCCAGGCCGATCAGCGCGGGCACGAGCAGGGGCAGGGGAGCCCCGCCCTTCACCCGCGCACTCCTGGGCGGTGGGGTCACAGTGCGGTGAACCCGGCCTCGGTCAGCACCTTCTGGCCCTCGGCGGAGCGCACCAGCTCGATGAACGCCTCGCCCACCTCGGCGTTGGGCGCGTCCTTGAGCAGGGTGATCGGATAGTCGTTGACGGCGTCGGCCGCTTCGGGGAATTCCACGCCCTCCACCTTGTCACCGGCCGCCCGCACGTCGGTCTTGTACACGACCGCGGCGTCGGCCTCCTTGAGCACCACCTTGTTCAGCGCCGACTTCACGTCCTCCTCGTAGGAGACCGGGGTGAGATCGAGATCCGCGGCGGTCAGGGCCTTCTCGGCGGCGGCCCCGCACGGCACCGACTTGTCGCACAGCACGACCTTCAGGCCGGACCCGGGCAGGTCCTTCAGGGAGGCGATCTTGTCGGGGTTGCCCGGCAGGGTGGCGATCTCCAGCCGGTTGCGGACGAAGGTGGCCGGCGTCCCGGAGGCGGCGTCGGCGTCCGTGACGACCTTCATGGTCCTGGGGCTGGCGGAGGCGAACACGTCGGCGGGGGCGCCGCTGGTGATGCCCGCGGCGAGCGAGTCGCTGCCGCCGAAGTTGAAGACGACCTTGGTGCCGGGGTGCTGCTTCTCGAACTCCTCGCCCAGCTCGGTGAAGCTCTCCGTGAGCGAGGCCGCGGCGAAGACGTTGACCGTCCCGGAGAGCTGCTCCGAACCGCCGGCCGAGCCCTCGGACTTCTCACCCGAACCGGAGTCCGAGTCGGAGGACGAACAGGCGCTCAGCGCCAGCAGCGCGGCGGCGCTCGCCCCCACCACCTGCACGGTGCGACGGGTCCGGCGCGCGGAACGGGTCATCACGGGTCCACTCCCTCTGGTCCTGATCCTGCTGGGCTGGCTGCGCTTACGCCGATGATAATGCCGCAGATGCCACCCGGAAGTCTCCTGTTACTTCGCATGAGCAGGCGCAACCCATCTCTGGCATGGCATGTGCGTTTGTACGGGATGCCCGGCCGGGTATCGTCGTCATCACCGGCGACCTGGGCCGCCCGGCCCGCCTGACCGTCCCCGACCTCGCGGCCTGGCCCCAGCACACGGCCCAGGTCGCCTTCGAGTGCGCCACCAGCGGCAGCCGGCACCACCGCTTCACCGGGCCGCTCCTGCACGACGTCCTCACCGCCGCCGCTCCGGCCTTCGACCCCGCCCGCCGCAAGGACCGGCTCCGCTTCCTGATCGCCGTACGCGGCGCGGACGGCCACCACGCGCTGCTGTCCTGGGCGGAGATCGACCCGGACTCGGCCGCGCCCCCGTCCTCCTCGCCGTCGCCCTCGACGGCACCGCCGGACGGTCACGGCGCACTGAACGGTCACGGTACGCCGAGGTCCAGCGCCTGCCACCGCGCCGGGAGGGCCCCGCTCAGCCCCGGTCGACGTGCACGTTCGTCGACTTCACCCGGGCGGTGGCCTCCATCCCGACCTCCAGGCCCAGCTCCTCCACGGCCTCGCGCGTCAGCAGCGACACCAGCCGGTGCGGGCCGGCCTGGATCTCGACCTGCGCCGCCACGTCACCGAGTTTGATCGCGGTGACGATGCCGGGGAAGGCGTTGCGGACCGAGGTGTAGGACGCGTCCTCCTCGCCGCTGCCGCTCTGGGCGAGTTCCACGGAGAAGGCGGCCAGGTCCTTGCCGTCGATGAGCCGCTTGCCGCCCTCGTCGCGGTGGGTCGTCACCCGCCCCGCGTCCGCCCACCGGCGCGCGGTGTCCGGACTGACGCCGAGCAGCCGGGCCGCCTGGCCGATCGTGTATGCCTGCATGGGCGCCAAGATAGGCGACCCGCGGCGGCCCGATGCACGGAGCCCGCGGCGGCGTGCTGCACGGAGCCCGCGGCGGCACGATGCACGGAGCCCGCGGCGCGCGCACCATGGGACCGGGGCCGGGCGAGGTGGCCCGCGTTCCGGGAGGAGGCCCGCGTGCCGGAGCTGCCCGACGTCGAGGGATTCCGCAGGGTGCTCGAATCCTGCGCCGGCGGCAGGGTCGTCCAGCGCGTCGAGGTGCGCGACACCGGGGTCCTGCGCGGAGTGAGCGCCCGGCGGCTGCGCGAGGAGCTGGAGGGCCGGCGCTTCACGAAGGCGGAACGCCACGGCAAGTGGCTGCTCGCGCGCACCGGCGGCCCCACCGTGCTGCTGCACTTCGGCATGACGGGCCTGCTGCTCTGCCACCGCCCCGACGACCCCGCCGACCCGCACGACCGGGTCCTGTTCACCGTGTCCCGCGACCGCCAGCTCCGCTATCGCGACCAGCGCAAGCTCCGGGGCCTGTGGCTGGCCCACGACGAGTCCGACGTCGCCCGGCTCCTGGACCACCAGGGACCCGACGCGATGACGGTGGACCGGGAGCACTTCGAGGCCGCGCTCGGCGCACGGCGCGGCAGCGTCAAGACCGCCCTCACCGACCAGTCCGTCCTGGCCGGCCTCGGCAACCTGCTCGCCGACGAGATCCTGTGGCGCGCCCACCTGCACCCCACCCGCCCGGCGAGCGACCTCACCGAGCCCGACCGCCGCCGCCTCTACACGCACATGCGCCGCACCCTGCGCTCCGCCGTCCCCGCGGGCCGCGTCCCGCCCCGCGACTCCTGGCTCACCGGCCACCGCGACACCCCGGACCCCACCTGCCCACGCTGCGGCACCCACCTGCGCCATTCCCGCGTGGGCGGCCGCGGCACGGTGTGGTGCCCGCACTGCCAGCGGTGACCAGGCGCCGACCGTCCGCGCGCCGCGGCCGCTGGGATCCGGCCCATGGCCCTGACCATGAACGACGTGGAACGGTTCGAGGCGTCCAGGCCCCGTCTGGAGGCCATCGCCTACCGCCTCCTCGGCTCCGCGAGCGAGGCCGAGGACGCCGTGCAGGAGACGTATCCGCGCTGGCAGGCCACCGACGTCGACCGGGTCGAGGTCCCCGAGGCCTGGCTGACGAAGGTGCTCACCAACCTGTGCCTCAACCAGCTCACTTCGGCCCGCGCCCGGCGGGAGACCTACGTCGGTCAGTGGCTGCCCGAGCCGCTGCTCGCCGGCGACCCGATGCTCGGCCCGGCCGACACGGCCGAACAGCGTGAGTCGGTCTCCTTCGCGGTGCTCGCCCTGCTGGAGCGGCTGTCCCCGGGCGAGCGTGCGGTGTACGTCCTGCGCGAGGCGTTCGGCTACGCGCACCGGGAGATCGCCGGGATCCTCGACCTCACCGAGGCCGCCAGCCAGCAGATCTTCCACCGCGCCAAGAAGCACGTCGCCGAGGGCAAGGCCCGTACCGAGATCGACGATGCCGCCGCCCGGCGGGTCGTCGAGGAGTTCCTCGCCGCGGCCACCAGCGGCCGTACCGAACCGCTCGTCGCCCTGCTCACCCAGGACGCCGTGTCGATCGGCGACGGCGGCGGAAAGGTTCCGGCCCGGGCCAAGGCGTTCGAGGGCGCCCGCGCGGTGGCGACGTTCATGCGGGGCCTGTTCAAGCCCGGCAAGGCCAAGCGCGCCCTGGCCGGCGGCACGGTCGGGATCTACGCCGACACCGCGAACGGCGACCCCGCCGTGGTGGCGGTCGTGGACGGCCGGGTCATCGGGGTCATGTGCCTGGAGATCACCCCCGAGGGCATCGCCGGGTTCCGCAACCAGGTCAACCCCGACAAGCTCGAACGCACCACCCGGCGCTGGGCGTCCACCGACCGCGGAGAACCCTGTTCAACGCCTTCTGACCCACACCCATTCGTATGTGACGCGCATCACGCCCTGCTCCTGTCAGGAAACGGCGGGCCGCCCGGTTCAAGGGGCGAACCCGCCGAAGGGCTCCGGACCCCGGAGACCGTCGGACCCCGGAGACAAGGAGCAGGGAAATGCAGCACCGCATCGTCGTCCTGGGCGCCGGCTACACCGGAGCCATCGCCGCCGGGCGCCTCGCGAAGCGACTGCGCCGCGAGGATGTCGCCATCACCCTCGTCAACGCCGAGCCCGACTTCGTCGAACGGGTCCGGATGCACCAGCTCGCGGTCGGCCGGCAGCTCAGGCCCCGGTCGCTCGGCGAGATGTTCGCGGACACCGGGGTCGAAGTGCGGCTCGCGAAGGTCACCGGCGTGGACCCCGACCGCAGGACGGTCACCGCCCACCACGCCGGCCGCGCCGGCGGGACGGGAGCCGCAGACTCAACCCTCTGAGGTCCGCTCGGGCAGACCGACCGGGATCAACGCACGGGAAACCCGAACGAGTACCCCTGCTCCGCAAGCCAGGGAAGGACGCGACGCAGGGCCTCGACGGTCTGCGAACGGTCGCCGCCCGCGTCGTGGAAGAGGAGCGTCGGCCCGTTCGCCAGCTCCCGCTGGACCGTCTCGACGATGGCGTCCGTGCCCGGCCGCTCGAAGTCCTTGGTGTCCACGTTCCAGCCCAGCGGACGCATCCCGTGGGAGGCGGCGAGCTTTCGGCTGTAGGGGGTGAAGGCGCCGCCGGGGGCCCGGTAGTACATCGGCCGCACGCCGCCCGACGCCTTGATGATCATCCGCTCGGCGTCGAGGATCTCCTTCGACTGGTACGCCTCGGACTTCTTGTCCATGGCCGTGTCGTGCGACACCGAGTGGTCGCACAGCCGGTGCCCGGCCGCGACGACCTTCTTCACGAGGTCCGGGTGGGCCTGCGCCTGCGTCCCCGTCACGCAGAACGTGGCCTTCACCCCGTACTCCTCCAGCAGGTCGAGCACTTGAGGCGTCCACGCCGGGTCGGGCCCGTCGTCGATGGTGATGTTCACGCCGCGCGCCCCCGCGTCCGAGGCGTGCGCGATGGTCACGTCGACCGGCTTCACCGCAGCCGGCGACCTGGACGCCTGCGGCGCCGAACTGCCCACGGCATCGGCCTGCGCGGTCCACACCGAGGCACCGACGGCGAGCATCGTCACGCCGAGCGCGGCCCCGACCAGCTTGCCGTACCAGCCCCGTCCACCACTGTGCCGCGCCATGCCCGCCCCGCCTTCCCGCAGTTCACCGACGAACCTCGGTAACCCGGGTCCACCTGGCAGGACGAGGAGAAGAGAGCACGGGATCCGTCCGTTACGGATCACGGACAATCCCGGAGAAGTTCCTGGACAGCTCGACGGGACCTCGGTGGCCTCCTGCTCCCCACCGTGGGACGTAAGGATTTCGTCATCCGCCGAACGACGCTGCCCGGCCGCTCCGTCAGTTGAATGGACGCGATACGGAAGCGATACGGAATTCTCCCCGGGAGGCGGACGGTATGGGGCGTGGACGAAGCGCGAGGGTCGGGCCGTGGCTGGCCGGCGTGCTGCTGGTGGCGGTCGCCGGGGCGGGCTTCGGGCTGTACTGGTTCCAGCCGTGGAAGCTGTGGCAGGACGAGACGGTCCACGAGGCGCTGCCCGTCACGGTGGACGTGAACACTTCGCGCGTCCCCGCCGAGGGGCCGTCGTCGTCCGAAAAGCCCTCCACCCCTCCCCCGGCCGAGCCGGTCACCCTGGCGAGCGGCGAGCTGATCAGCCACGAGCACGCGACGTCCGGCACGGTGAAACTCGTGCGGCTGGCCGACGGTTCGCATGTGGTGCGGGTGGAGGACCTCGACACCAGCAACGGCCCCGATCTGCGCGTCCTGTTGACCGACGCACCGGTCAAGGAGGGGCGGCCCGGCCGGCACGTCTTCGACGACGGGAAGCACGTCGGCCTGGGCAAGCTCAAGGGCAACAAGGGCAGCCAGAACTACGCAGTGCCCGCCGACGTCGATCCGGCCCGCTACAGCAGCGTCAGCATCTGGTGCGACCGCTTCGACGTCTCCTTCGGCGCCGCGGAACTCGCCGTCACCTGAAGCGGGGTGGCCGCCACGGGTGATGACATGGCTCACACAAAAAGTGCGGCCTACGAAGGCAACTGTGCCCGTAAGTGCCGTTTGTTCATGCGTCGTGGAGGCTTTTCCGGCATGGGCGCGAGAAACCCCCTGTGACCTCGATCAAGCAGGTCATACCATCGCCGGAGCGTCGCACCGCGTGAAGATTCCGTGAGCGCGACGCCCCTCGCTTCCTTTCGCCACCCGACCAGGGGTCCATGTGAAGATTCGCCGTGTTCTCGCGACCGCCGTCGCCGCCGCCGTGACCGCCCCGGTCGTCCTCCTGTCGTCGGCGCCCGCCTTCGCCGACGAGAAGCCCGCCGCGCAGACGCAGAAGGCGAAGCCGACGGTCGAAGAGCTGAAGCAGGCCGTCGAACGCGCGCAGAAGGAGTACGACGCCGCAGTCATCGCGGTGAGCGACGCCATCAAGTTCCTCACGGAGGGCTTGGAGGAGGAGACCTACCCGACCAAGGCCGCGCTCATCGAGGCCGAGAAGGCCGCCGAGGCCGCCGCCAAGGCCAAGACCGAGGCCGACCAGGCCGTCGTGGACGCCCAGGCCGAGCTGGACGCCGCCACCACCGACGAGGACAAGGCGGCGGCGCAGACGGCGCTGGACGAGGCCAGGACCGCCGCCACGGAGGCCGCGGAGGCCAAGACCGCCGCCGACACCGCGGTCACCGAGGCGCAGACCGCCCACGACGACGAACGCGTCGCCCAGACGCGCAAGATCGGCCTCCTCCAGAAGGCGCGGGACGAGGCCAAGAAGAAGCTGGAAGACGCGGAGAAGGCGCTCGCGGACGCCGAGGCCGGGGAGGGCGAGGAGCCGGTCGGCGACTGCGTCCCCGAGCCCGAGCTCACCGCCGTCGTCAGCGGACTGCCGGACAAGGTCGTCGGCGGCACCACGGAGACCTTCACGCTCCGGGTCACCAACGGCACCGGCAGCACGATGGACGAGGTGTACCCGTTCGCGTCCGTCCACGGCTTCGACACCAAGGGCTACAAGGAGCTGGACTCCTATCTCGACCTGGAGTGGTCCACCGCCGCCAACCCGAAGTGGCGCGACGCCGGCCTGCTGGGCGGCACGTCCCTCGGCTCCCTCAAGGCGAACACCTCGGTCGACGTCAAGCTGCGCCTGAAGGTCGACGCGGACGTCCTGGCCGGACAGGGCTCGGTCTACGTCACGGCCGACTACCTCAACGACGACCACTCCTGCGGCGGTTACCCGGACCTGAACGACCACGCCTTCCAGATCCTGCCCAAGGACGGCGACGGTGTCGGTGACCCGGGCAAGCCCGAGGACCCGAAGGACAAGCCGGCCAATCCCAACAAGCCCACCGGACAGGGCGGCACCTCCACCACCCCGGTGAACACGTCCAGCGGCACCGGCACCGGCTCCCTCGCCCAGACCGGCTCGAACGACGCCCTGCCGAAGATCGCCCTCGCGGGCGGCGCGGCACTCGTCCTCGGCGCCGGCGCGGTGATCATCACCCGCCGCCGCAACAGGAACACCAACGCCTGACCGACCCGACGAGACGCGCCCGGGCCCGTTCCCTCCAGGGGAATCGGGCCCGGCCCCTTCTGCCGCTCCGGGAGCGACTGACGCGCGCTGCCGTCGTCCACTTGCGTCATCGTCGGAGGCGCCCCCCGACCTAAGCCGCGTGGACGCTCAAGGTTCTGCTGGCGGGGTGAGGGTGGCCGGGGCAGCCTTTCCGTGGCCCGTGGCCGTGGCCGTGGCCGTGGCCCGTGGCCCGTGGCCCGTGGCCCGTGCCCCGCCCATGCCGGCCCCCATCCGCTGACTGGCCGTCTGCGGCATCCGGACGGGCGTCAGGTCACTGGCCGCGCCGCGTGCGGGTGGGCTGAAGGAGCTGGTCGACGGGTGCGTAGTCGTCGGTGAGCACTTGGGCATCGCCGATCCAGGCGGTGAGCCTGCCCCCGTCGGCGATCTTCCAGCCGGTCCGCCGGGCGTCCAGCGCCTTCTGCGTCGCGCGCAGGTCGACGGGCCGGTCGGAGGCGAGCACGACCAGATTGCCGCCTTCGGGTGTGGCGCCCGGGTCGAGGCCGATGTCGCCGGGTTCGCCGACGAGGGCGACATGCTCGAAAATCTCGCCGAGGGTGGCCACTTCGGCACGCGCGAAGTCCAGCCCACCGTGGTCGATGAGATTGGCGACGTAGAGCCCGTCCTCCCTCAACACCCGCCGTACGTCCGTCATCGCCTCCACCGTGGTGAGGTGCCACGGCACGCTGACGCCCCCGAAGGCGTCGCCGACGACGAGGTCCCGACTGCCGGTGTCCAGCCGCCGCAGGCCGAGCCTGCCGTCCTCGGCGCGTACGTCGATACCGCCGACCGACCTCAGACCGAGTCGCTCCCGGTCGATGCGCACGACCCCGCTGTCGATCTCGGACACGAGGCTGCGCGTCCCGGGCCGCGTGGCGGCGAGGTACCGGGGAAAGGTGAGCCCGCCACCGCCCAGATGATGAGCGGCGAGCGGCTCACCCTTGGGAAACGCGGAGTCGACCACGGACGCGACGGCGCGCACGTACTCGAACTCCAGGAACGTCGGATCATCGAGGTCGACGTAGGAGTGCCGCACACCGTCCAGCACCAGCGTGCGCCCGCTGTCCCGCTCGGGATCCGCGACCACCCGCGCGCAGTGGTACCGGGTCTCGGCGTCGCAGCCACCGGGCGCGACCGCGGTGGCGAGACCCCCGGCGATGACCACGAGGGCCAGGGCAGGGGCGCCGCTCCACCCGCGCGTGCGCCACTCGACCAGCGCCGACCCGACCACCAGCAGGGTCCCGAGGCCGATCAGGATGCCGCTGACCGGCAACCGCGACACGAGGACGAACCCGGTGAGCACGGTGCCGAAGATGGCACCGACGGTGCCGACGCCGGACAGCCGGCCGACGACGGTCCCGGTCTCGGCAAGGCTGGTGAGCCGCAACTTCGTCACCATCGGCGTCACCGCGGACAACAGCGCGCCCGGCACGAGGATGGTCAGCGACGCGATGAACAACAGCGCCGTCGGCGCCCACTCCGCGGTGGTGCGCAGCACGGCGGGGGTGAGCCCCGCGACCGCTCCCGACACCCCGAGCGAGGGCCCTATGAGCCGACGCGGATCGACCTGGTCGGCGAGGCGCCCCCCGAGCCAGGACCCGACGGCGATCGCCGTGAGAGCGATGCCGATCACCATGGTGCTGGTCTCAAGAGTGAGCCCGAGATAGGGAGCCAGCAGCCGCAGAGCAACGATCTCAACCACCAGCACCGCGGCGGAAGACCCGAACACAAGCGCAACGGCCCCCCGCGAACCCACCCCGCGCTCGGGAGCCTTGCCTTCGGCGACAACCAAGGACGACGAATCGGTCACGGCCGACATCTTCCCACGCGATTCACCCTTGTCGGGCCGGGAAGCGGTTGAACGGTTTTGGCCGAAGACAAGGACGCGGTAGGGGTCATGCCCGTCCCCGTGCCCGGTGCCGCTTCGCGTACGACCAGGTCACCGCGGTCATCAGGGCCGGGATGGCGAACAGCGGGGCGAAAGCGCACCCCCAGACGGTCTGTGCCGTACCGCTCGACATGTGCGTCTGGCTCTCGACGGTGAAGGCGACGACGAGTTGCCACAGCGCCACCAGTACCAGGACGCCCGAGGCGGTCCAGGCCAGCGGGGTGACGACCCTGGGGTGCAGCGGCCGCCACCGGTCGCTGACGAGCAGCAGCGGAAACAGAGCGGCCAGCTCGGTGAGGACGGAGAGACCGACGACGTATGCGATGCCCCAGCCCGGGATGTCGAAGACGTCGCGCAGCACTTGGTCGCTGTAGCCCACATAGACACCGGATGCCATGGCGATGCGCCACAGACCGGACGGGACGGCGCACAGAGCGATGGCGTGGGCGGCGCGGCGAGCCCAGACAGGCGCGGGTGCGGAGGCGGGGAGAAGGGCGGTCCCTGTCGTCATGACGCACATGCTGGCCCTGGACCCGGCGACCACGCGTCGTCCGCTACGGCGGACCACGTCCGCCCTGCGAATGAGGGCGCACCCACTGAGGGAGGACCTGAGGGGGCAGTACTACCTCGGCACGACGTTCGAGCCCGGATCCGGCGGCCCCTTCGAGGGCCAGCCGCTCTGACGAGAGGCTGGCCGCCCCACGTTCGTGCGCGCGGCCGCCCACCTCAGGAGCGCACGAGGCGGGCGATGGCGTCGCCGGCTTCCTTCAGCTTGATGTCGCCGGCGCCACTGCCGTCCGCCACGGCGGTGCGTACGCAGGTGTCCATGTGCTCGTCGAGCATCTGCAGGGCGAAGGACTGCAGGGCGCGTGTGGTGGCGGAGACCTGGGTGAGGACGTCGATGCAGTAGGTGTCCTCTTCCACCATCCTCTGCAGTCCGCGGACTTGCCCTTCGATCCGCCGTAGCCGCTTGAGTACGTCCTCTTTTCGACTGCTGTAACTGGCCATCGGCCTCTCCTCCGTCCCGCTCGCAGAGTCAGTGCTGGTGGTTGCTGTCGCTGTGCTTGTCACTGGACGCCGGCTTCGGTGTGCTGTCGGGCGTGACGTTTCCGGTGTGGACGGTGAAGGCGGCGGTGCGGACGGTGCCGTTGTGCTGGAAGTCGAGGAAGAGGCGGTACGTTCCGGCGCTGGGCGCGGTGGCGGTGAAGGAGACGGCGGGGCCGGGCTTGGTGGCGCCGTCGCCGGGTTCGCCGTTCGGGTGGACATGGAGGTAGGCGAGGTCGCCGGAGCGCAGGGCGACCAGGTGGCCGTAGGCGCCCAGGTAGGGCTCCAGGTCGGTGACCGGGCGGCCGTCGCGGCTGACGCTGAGGGTCAGGTCGCTCGCCTTGCCGGGGCGCAGGTCGCCGTTCAGGGTGACGGTGTAGCCGTCGGTCTTGGTGGTGTTGGCGGGTTCGGGCAGGGGCGGTGCCTTGTAGGTGCCGGAGGCCGCGAGGTCCGCGCCCAGGGTGAGGTTGGCGGCGCCCTCGGCGGCGGGGGTGAAGTCGGCGAAGACCCGGTAGGTGCCGGCGGCGGGCAGGTCGACGGGAGTGCTCCAGGTGCCGTCGGCTGCCCGCGTGGGGTGCAGGTGGCGGTAGGTGACCAGGTCACGTGAGGCGACGATGAGGTGGAGCTCCTTGCCGTGCTCGCGCCGATAGGAGGTCACCTGCCGTCCGTCCCGGTCGCGGACGGCGAAGCGGAGTTCGCTCTTCTCGCCCGCGGTCACGCGAGGGGTCTTGAGGTCCAGGGTGTACCCCGCCTCGGAGATCTGAAGGCCCGCGGGGGCCGCGTCCGCGTGTCCGCTGTGGCCGGACGGTCCCGAACGGTCGTGCTCCGCGTGCGCCGCCGGCTCCGGGTCCCCGGCGACGGGGCCGAACGCCCCGCCGACCCCGTAGGCAGTGCCGAAGGTGACCGCGAGCGCGGCAGCGAAAACGGTGATCTTTACGCCGGTGTTCATGACGTGCCCTTTCTTCCGGTGGTGCCGCTTCTGCTGGAACCAGCGCCGACTATATACCCCATGGGGGTATATGCAAGTGGGCCGTCGATGTTTGCGAATGATACCCCGAGGGGGTATACATGGAGAGCAACGGCAGTACCCCCCAGGGGTACATGATCGGCCAATCTAGGAGGAACCATGTCCTGCTGCACCCCTGACGGAAGCTGCTCCACCGGCACCGGCACCGGCACCGGCACGGCTACGGCCACCGCGGGCACCACCACCGTCTACAACGTCTCCGGAATGACCTGCGGGCACTGCAAGGCCACGCTCACCAAGGAGATCGGCGCCGTGGACGGTGTGCTGGCGGTCGACGTCGACCTCGAAGCCGGCCAGGTCACCGTCACCACGGCGGACGAGCCCGACGACGCGCTGCTGGCCAAGGTCGTCGACGACGCCGGGTACGAGCTCGCCGGCCGCGCGGCCTGAAGGGCCCGCACACCGGCCGGGCCCACCCGCGGGCCCGGCCCCCTTCTCCCAGACTTTTCCGTTGCCCCGACCAGCCCGAGGAGTAGTGATGGCTACCACGGTCCCCGACACAGCCGAGGTGGAACTCGCCATCGGCGGCATGACCTGCGCCTCGTGCGCCGCCCGGATCGAGAAGAAGCTCAACCGGATGGACGGGGTCACTGCCACCGTCAACTACGCCACGGAGAAGGCCAAAGTCCACTACGCCGGTGACGTGTCCGTCCCGGAGCTGATCGCCACGGTCGAGGCGACCGGTTACACGGCCCGCGAGCCCGAGCCGGTTCGGTCCGAGTCCGCGCCCGGTACGGAGAGCGCCGAGCCGGCCGACGAGCTGCGGCCCCTGCGAGAGCGGCTGGTGGCGGCCGTGGTGCTGGCCGTTCCGGTGATCGCGATGGCGATGGTGCCGGCGCTGCAGTTCGAGTACTGGCAGTGGCTGTCGCTGACGCTGGCGGCGCCGGTGGTGACGTACGCCGCCTGGCCGTTCCACAAGGCCGCGTTCACCAATGCCCGGCACGGTGCGGCGACCATGGACACGCTGATCTCGGTCGGCACGTCGGCGGCGTTCCTGTGGTCGCTGTGGGCGCTGTTCTTCGGCAGCGCGGGCACCCCGGGCATGACCCACCCCTTCGAGCTGACCATCGCCCGCACCGACGGCGCCGGGAACATCTACCTGGAGGCCGCCGCTGGAGTGACCGCATTCATCCTGGCCGGTCGCTACTTCGAGGCCCGCTCCAAGCGCAAGGCCGGCGCCGCGCTGAAGGCTCTCTTGGAACTGGGCGCCAAGGACGTCACCGTGGTGCGGGACGGCCGTGAGGAGCAGATCCCGGTCGGGGAGCTGAAGGTCGGGGACCACTTCCTGGTCCGGCCGGGCGAGAAGATCGCCACCGACGGCACGGTCGTCGAGGGTAATTCGGCCGTGGACGCGTCGATGCTCACCGGCGAGTCCGTGCCCGTGGAGGTCGGTGCCGGGGACGGCGTCACAGGGGCGACCGTGAACGCCGGTGGCCGCCTGATCGTGAAGGCCACCAGGGTCGGCGCCGACACGCAGCTCGCGCGGATGGCGAAGCTGGTCGAGGACGCGCAGAACGGCAAGGCCCAGGCGCAGCGGCTCGCCGACCGCATCTCCGGAGTCTTCGTCCCTGTTGTCATCGCCCTGGCGCTGGGCACGCTGGGCTTCTGGCTCGGCAACGGCGCGGGGCTGACCGCCGCGTTCACCGCGGCTGTGGCCGTACTGATCATCGCCTGCCCCTGCGCCCTGGGCCTGGCCACACCGACCGCGCTGATGGTCGGCACCGGGCGCGGCGCCCAGCTCGGCATCCTCATCAAGGGCCCCGAGGTCCTGGAGTCCACCCGCAAGGTCGACACCATCGTCCTGGACAAGACCGGCACCGTCACCACCGGCCGCATGACGCTGCTCGCCGTGCACACCACCGACGGCACCGACGAGACAGACGTACTGCGCCTGGCCGGCGCCTTGGAGCACGCCTCCGAGCACCCCATCGCTCAGGCGGTGGCCGCAGGCGCCACCGAGCGGGTCGGCCCCCTGCCCGCCCCGGAGGACTTCGCGAACGTCCCCGGACTGGGCGTCCAGGGCATCGTCGAGGGCCACGCCGTCCTCGTGGGCCGCGAGAAGCTCCTCGCCGAGTGGGCCATGGAACTGCCGGTCGCACTGGCACGAGCCAAGGCCGGAGCGGAGGCCGCGGGGCGCACCGCGATCGTCGTCGCCTGGGACGGCGAGGCCAGGGCGGTCCTGGAGGTCGCCGACGCGGTCAAGGAGACCAGCGCCGAAGCCATCACCCGGTTGCGCGCCCTGGGCCTGACGCCGATCCTCCTCACCGGCGACAACAGGGCCGTCGCCGAGGCGGTGGCCGCGGAGGTCGGCATCGACGCCGAGCACGTCATCGCCGAGGTCATGCCGCAGGACAAGGTCGACGTCGTCAAGCGCCTCCAGGGCGAGGGCCGATCGGTGGCGATGGTCGGTGACGGGGTCAACGACGCCGCCGCGCTCGCCCAGGCCGACCTGGGGCTGGCCATGGGCACGGGCACCGACGCCGCCATCGAGGCCGGCGACCTCACCCTCGTGCGCGGCGACCTGCGTGCTGCCGCCGACGCGATCCGGCTGGCCCGCAAGACTCTGGGCACGATCAAGTCCAACCTCTTCTGGGCCTTCGCCTACAACATCGCCGCCCTGCCGCTCGCCGCGGCCGGGCTGCTCAACCCGATGATCGCCGGAGCGGCCATGGCCTTCTCCTCCGTCTTCGTCGTCGGCAACTCCCTGCGACTGCGCGGCTTCAAGGCAGCAAACTGAGAAGGCTTCCCAAGAGGGTGGGGGCGCGCCGTCAGGCCCGCCCCCACCCTCTTCCCAACGTCACCTGTGCCGTGCCGAGTCCGCACCACGTCCCGCACGATGCCTTGGCCGCCGACTGAGCAATTTCCTTCGCTGTCATGAGCGCCGGCTGCGGTGAGCGCGTGCAGACAGTAGGTCGCCATCTCCTCCGGCGCGACGTCGTCGCGTAGTTCGCCGCGGGCTACCTCGGCGAGCAGGTCGCGGACGATGGCGTGAAGATGCCGCTGGGCCTGTTCGACATGGCCCCCTTGGTGGAGCACGGCTGCCAGCTCATTGCTGTGTCCCTCATGGGCGATCAGCGCGAATGCCCCGAGCACGGCCTGCAGTCGCTCATGGGGGGACCCGTCGCGGTCGCGGACCTCGGCGAGCTCGGCGACGTGCGCTGCCACCTGCCGTTCGTGCCAGGCGAGCAGGAGTGCCTCGACGTCCGGGAAGTACTTGTAGAGCGTGGCGCGACCGATGCCCGCTCGCTCGGCGATCTGCGACATGGTCAGCGCACGCAGGCCGTGCTCGCTCACCAGCGCGCCGGCAGCGTCCAGGACCGCCTCGCGGACGGCGCGGCGGTGCGCATCGACTGTCTGATCCCACAGCTTCGGCATCCGACAAGGACTCGCTGAACACGCCTTCGACCTCCTCTTCTCGACACCCGGACGCCGGACCAGGAATGCCGATGTGGGTGAAGGTATGTGGCGGCATCGTCGTGGCCTTGGTCGTGTTGTTCCTGGTCGTTCACCTGACCGGCGGAGGAATGGCAGGTCACGGCCGGTGATGCCGCCCCGTGTGCGCAAGGTCGCGCTGACCGTCCATGTCTCCGTCCCGGTGGGCCGGCTCGGCGCTGCTGGAGCGTCCTGGTCCCGCTGAGCGTCGCCTCGCTGCTGACCGGTCTCGTTCAGTCGCTGGGTACTGCCTGGGGGCTGCTGCGGCATTACTGGGTGACAGCGAAACCGCTGATCACCGTCCTGGCGACGTTGGTGCTGCTGGTGCACATGCAGCCCATCGGTCACATGGCTGGCGCGGTGACGCAGGCGACGCCGGCCGGTGGAGAACTGGCCGGCCTGCGCATACAGCTCGTGGCCAATGCGGCAGCCGCGATGGTCGTTCTTCTCGGTGCCGTGGTCTTGTCGGTCTTCAAGCCGCGTGGTTTGACGGGCTACGGTCGGCGTCGGCGTCGGCGCCGTGTGCCAGTCGCTCACCGAGACTGATGCCTCCGCTTCTGGTCGCATCCTCCGCTGACGGACCAGGCACAGAGCGAGGCCCTGTCGTCGAACTCCCGGCTGTCCCGCGACGCCATGCGGCACTCTCGTGGCACCGGGCGCCCCGATCCAAGTACATGCCGTACGAGGCTCAGGGACCGGCGCGCCGAGAGCACGCACCTGACGCCGTGAGGCCCGCCCTTCGGGCGGACGACGGGAGTTTGACGACAGGACCTGCGCTGGTCGTCCAAAGGCGGACGGGGCCGTTCCGCGCCGACATCGTCAGCACGGATCGGCCCCGTCGGTTGCCAGGACGCACAGCAGCCCATGGATCAGGCGTTGACGGATTCGTTGCCGGCGACCGCCGAGGGCTCTTCAGTGCCGGGCGCCGAGCGGCTGCGCATCAGCACTGCCGTCAGCAGGCCGCCCGCGGCGGCGATGGTCGCGGCGCCGATGAAAGCGGCGCTGAAGCCGTCGGTCAGGGCGGGCAGGTTGCCGATCCGGTCCGCGCCCTGGGAGGTGGCCAGGGCGGTCAGGGCGGCGAGCCCCAGTGCGGAACCGACCTGGTAGGTGGTGTTGACGATGCCGGAGGCCAGGCCGGCCTGTTCCTGTGGCACGCCTGAGATCGCCGACATCATGGCGGGGATGTAGGCCAGCGACATGCCGGTCGCGGCGACCAGCGAGGCCGGCAGGACATCGACGACGAAGGTGCCGGTCGGCTCGACCGCCGCCAGCCAGACCAGGCCCGCTGCCAGGACGAACAGGCCGCCCGAGATCAGCGGCTTGGCGCCGAAGCGGCCCAGCAGGCGGGCGGTGATGAGCGTCATGAAGACCATCAGCAGGCCCGTCATCGGCAGCAGAGCGGCGCCGCTGGCGAAGGCCCCGTAGCCCAGGACCTGCTGCAGATAGAGGTTGAGGAAGTACCACATCGGGATCCAGGCGGCACCCAGCAACGTCATCGCCAGATTGGACACGCCCAGGCCCGGTGTACGCCACACCCGCAGCGGCATCAGCGGTGCCTTCACCGACTTCTGCACGACGAGGAACAGGGCCAGCAGTACAGCTGCGCCGAGGAGTTCCAGCACCGTCTGGGTGGCGCCCCAGCCGACCTCGGGTGCGCGGACGACGGCGAACACGGCGAGCGCCAGGCCGGCGGTGACGGACACGGCGCCGAGGACGTCGACCGAGCCGCGGCTGCGCGCGACGGCGGGCAGGAGCCCGGTGGCGGCCAGGGTCGCGATGCCGATGGGGACGTAGATGATGAAGACCCAGGGCCAGCTCGCCCACTCGGTGAACACGCCGCCCAGGAAGACGCCCGCGGTGCCGCCGGCGGGGGCGGCGGCGCCGTAGAGGGCCAGGGCCTTGCCGAGTTCCTTGGGGTTGTGGCCGAAGAGCATCATCAGCAGCGTCATGGAGGCGGGCGCGATCAGCGCCCCTCCCACGCCCTGCACGGCGCGGCCGGCGACCTCCACCCAGGCGGTATTCGCCGCCGCGGCGACGACGGATCCGGCGATCAGCACGATCCAGCCGCCTGCGAACACCCGCCGGGCTCCCAGCAGGTCGGACAGGCGGCCGCCGAGCAGCAGCAGCCCGCCGAAGGCGATGACGTAGGCGTTGAAGACCCACTGCAGGTCGCCCTGGGAGAAGCCCAGGTCGCGCTGCATTTCCGGCAGGGCCACCCCGATGATCGAGGTGTCCATGATGACCATGAACTGTGCGGTGGCCAGCACGACGAGTGCCCACCAGCGCCGTGGATTGACGGTTGACATCGTCAGTTCCCTCCCCAACGAATTGAATACCCCAGGGGGGTATCTCTGCTCTCGCGAAGGAACGCTATACCCCCACGGGGTATTCCGGAAGCCATTCCGGAAGTCTGGGTGAGTCGTCGTTCTGGTCGCGACGTCGGCGAGCCGGCAAGCCTTGCGTGCGCAAGGGTGATGACGGGGGAGGGAGTGTGTCCGGGTGACGCCGCCCTGTCGGCCGAGGGCGGGGGAGCCTTCGGGTGCGTCCGGCCCCCGGTGCTGTCGCCGGTGATTACGTGGCGCGCCGATATGGGCGTGCGTGTGTCTGTGTCGGGCTCGACCCCGGCGTCGGGCCGGCCGCAGACCCGGCTTTCACGCGGACGTCGGTCGAGTGTCCGTCATGCGGGCTGTGGGCTGTAGTAGCCCAGGAACATCTCGACACCGCTCGCGATGAGCCGGTCGCTGAGGTTGTCGTCGATGTGCGCGCCGTAGGAGCCGAAGACCATGTGCGGGAAGACCAGAAGCGCGTAGAGCTGGAGGATGGCCGTTTCCAGGTCCGGAATGGCCAGGCGGCCCTGGTCGGCGAGAGTGCGCAGGGCGTGGGCGACGGCGGGGTGATGGCCTTCGGGCCCGTGCTGCTGCCAGCCCCGGCCCAGCTCGGGGAACCGGTGGGCTTCGGCGGCGACGAGGTTGCGCAGCGCGGTGACGTCGTCATTGGTGCGGATCGAGTGGACCCATCGTCGGGCGGCGTCGAGCAGAGCGGCGTGGAGGTCTTCGGCCTCGGCGAGTCTCGCGAGCGCGGCCGACGGCTCCCCGGTCAGGGACTCGTCCAGCGCGCCCGCGATCACGGCGGTGAAGAGTGCTTCCTTGCTGCCGAAGTGGTTGTAGACCGTCACTTTGGAGACGCCCGCCGCCGCGGCGATGGCGTCCATGCCGATGCCGAAGCCGTCCCGGAGGAACAGTTCGCGGGCGGCTCGGACGATGGCCTGCCGCTTGAGTGCGGCGCGCGGTCCGCTCGGCGGCTGCTTGGTCCCTCCCATACTCATGCGCCGAGCCTATCACCGAGCTGTACTGAACAGTTGAGTTCAGATGAACTATTCAGTACAGTTCAGTTTAGGCCCTGAGGCGAGTGCGAGTGCGAGTGCGAGTGCTGTGCGGTAGGCGCGCTCGTCACTGCGTCGTACGGGCCGCCTGCCGGCCCTTTCTCCAGGGCCCTCACCGCTGCGCTCGGCCTCACCGCTGCGCTCGCCATGTCCGCTGCCCGCAGGATCTCCACGCCCAAGGACTCGAAATGACGCACTCGACCGTCGGCACGTCACACCCGCCAGGTCACGCCCACCCGCCTGCGCATCCACGCCGCTGGACCGCTCTGGCCCTCATCGGCCTCGCGCAGTTCATGCTGATCCTCGACGTCACCGTCGTGAACGTTGCGCTGCCTGATATGGCCGCCGATCTCCGCCTCGACCGCGCCTCGCTGACCTGGGTCGTCACCGCGTACACGCTCTGTTTCGGCGGTCTCATGCTGCTCGGCGGCCGCCTCGCCGATGTCCTCGGCGCCCGCCGGACCCTGCTGGCCGGACTGGCCCTGTTCACGGCCGCGTCACTGGCCTGCGGTCTTGCGGGCGACGCCGCGTCCCTGCTGGCCGGGCGCATCGCCCAGGGAGTCGGCGCGGCCCTGCTCTCGCCCGCCGCGCTCTCCATCGTCACGACCACCTTCCACGGCCCGGAACGCAACAAGGCCCTCGGCGTGTGGGCGGCCCTCGGCGGCTCCGGCGCCGCGGCCGGTGTACTGCTCGGCGGGGCGCTCACCGACGGGCCCGGCTGGCAGTGGGTCTTCTACGTCAACGTCCCCGTCGGCATCGTCGTACTCGCCGCCCTCCCCGCGGTCGTGGCGGCCCGCGCCCCGCAACCGGCCCGGCTCGACCTGCCCGGAGCGCTGCTCGTCACCGCGGGCACCGGCGCGCTGATCTACGGCCTGGTGGAGGCGGGAGACTCGGGCTGGGGGAGCCCGTCCACCCTGCTCCCGCTGGCCGGCGCCGTGATGGCCTACGCGCTGTTCGCCGTGGCCGAGCGGATCAGCCACGCTCCGCTGATGGACCTGCGTATGTTCACCCGGCGGCCCGTCATCGCCGGGGCGTTCCTGATGCTGATGGCCACGGCACTGCTGATCGCCTACTTCTTCCTCGGCTCGGTCTACCTGCAACACCTGCGCGGCTTCAGCCCGCTGAAGACGGGGCTGGTCTTCCTGCCCATGGCTCTCGCCACCGGCGTCGGCGCGCACCTGGGCTCCCGTCTGGTCGGCAGGATCGGCAGCCGTGTCATGGCCGTCGGAGGCATGGCGATCGCCGCCGCCGGGACCGTGCCGCTGACCCGGCTCTCGGACACGGGCAGCGTGTACACGGGGCTGCTCCCGGGCTTCGTGATCGCCTCCCTCGGCCTGGGCGCGGTCTTCGTCACCGCGACCACCACGGCACTCGCCATGGTCGGGCACCGCGAGGCCGGGCTGGCGTCAGGTGTCGTCAACACCTTCCACGAAGTGGGCGGCTCGATCGGCGTGGCGGTCGTCTCCACCGTCGCGGCCACCGGTTTCGAGAGCGGATCGGCCGACGGATTCACCGACGCGTTCACGCTGGCCGCGGTCGCTGCCGCCGCCACCGCGGCCGTGGCCCTGCTGCTCGTACCCCAAGGCAAACCCCGGATGACGGGCGGACCGCACGTGCACTGATCCCTGTGCGCGCCCCGCGAAGCCCGGGCTCCCTTTGCCGTGGCAGACGGGCGGCCGTTTGCGGTGGGCGTTGCGGTGATACCCGGCCGGTACCGAGGCGACGGGCGCCGTCCCGGTGCCCTGCCGACAGCAGAAGAGGAGCGGCACCATGAGCACCACCGTCAACGACATGCTCCGCACCTACCCCGCCGACCTGGGCGGGGTGGACCGGGAGGCCATGGCCAGGTGCATCGAGGAGTGCGTCGCCTGCGCGCAGGCGTGTACCGCGTGCGCGGACGCCTGCCTGTCGGAGGGCATGGTCGGCGATCTGACCAAGTGCATCCGTACCGACATGGACTGCGCCGACGTCTGCAACGCCACCGCGTCGGTGCTGTCCCGGCACACGGGCTACGACGCCAACATCACGCGGGCCGTCCTGCAGGCGTGCGCCACCGTCTGCAAGGCGTGCGCCGACGAGTGCGCCGCGCACGCCGACATGCACGAGCACTGCCGGGTCTGCGCCGAGGCGTGCCGACGTTGCGAGCAGGCGTGCAACGAACTGCTCGCCGGCTTGGGCTGAGACAGGGGCAGCACGCCGTCATGGCACCACAACGCCGGGGGGGGGGGCGGCGCGCGCCCGCGCCGCGCCCCCCCCCCCGCCGCGGCCGCCCCCCCCGCGGGCCCCCCCCCCCC
>NZ_JBHXNW010000006.1:139253-183387 GCF_042717365.1 Streptomyces sp. NPDC058534 | reverse complement strand
GAGGGCGGGCCTCGCGGCGTCAGGTGCGTGCTCTCGGCGCGCGGGGCCCTGATCCTCGTACTGGATGTACTTGGGTCAGGGCCCCGTGCGGCGAGAGTGCGTGCATGGCGTCGCGGGGCAGACGGGAGTTTGACGACAGGGCCTAAGCGGCCTTGTCCATCGTCCGCCGGGCGAACTGGGTGCGGTGCAGCTGGGCGTAGCGGCCGCCGACGGCCAGGAGTTCCTCGTGGGTGCCGCTCTCCACGATGCGGCCCGCCTCGACCACCAGGATCCGGTCGGCCGCGCGGACGGTGGACAGCCGGTGCGCGATCACCAGGGCGGTCCGGTCCGCCAGGGCTTCGGTGAGGGCCTCCTGGACGGCCGCCTCGGAGGTGTTGTCGAGGTGGGCGGTGGCCTCGTCGAGGATGACGACGCGCTGGCGGGCCAGCAGCAGCCGGGCGATGGTCATGCGCTGGCGTTCCCCGCCGGAGAGCCGGTAGCCGCGCTCGCCGACCACGGTGTCGAGGCCGTCGGGCAGGGACCGGACGAGGTCGACGAGACGGGCGCGGTGCAGCGCGTCCCACAGTTCGGTGTCGCTCGCCCCGGGTCGGGCCAGCAGCAGGTTGGCGCGGACCGTGTCGTGGAAGAGGTGGCCGTCCTGGGTGACCATGCCGACGGTGTCGCGCAGCGACCGGGCGCTCAGGTCGCGGACGTCGACGCCGCCGACGCGCACGGTGCCGCCGTCGGTGTCGTACAGGCGCGGCAGCAGTCCGGCGATGGTCGACTTGCCGGCGCCGGAGGAGCCGACGAGCGCGATGGTCTGCCCGGGTTCGGCGCGGAAGGAGAGGCCGTGGAGGACCTCTTCGCCGCCGCGGGTGTCCAGGGAGGCGACCTCTTCGAGGGAGGCGAGGGAGACCTTGTCGGCGGCCGGGTAGCCGAAGCGGACGTCGTCGAACTCGACGGCGACCGGGCCGTCGGGGACCGGACGGGCGTCGGGCTTCTCGTCGATGAGCGGGGTCAGATCGAGCACCTCGAAGACCCGCTCGAAGCTGACGAGGGCGCTCATGACCTCCACGCGGGCCCCGGCGAGCGCGGTGAGCGGCGCGTAGAGGCGGGTGAGCAGCAGGGCCAGGGCGACGACGGCGCCCGGGTCCATGCTGCCGCGCAGGGCGAGGAAGCCGCCGAGGCCGTAGACGAGGGCGAGGGCCAGGGCGGAGACCAGGGTGAGCGCGGTGATGAAGGCCGCCTGGGCGGTGGCGGTGCGCACCCCGATGTCGGCGACGCGGCGGGCCCGGTCGGCGAACTCGGCGGACTCGTCCTCCGGGCGGCCGAAGAGTTTGATCAGCGTGGCGCCGGGTGCCGAGAACCGCTCGGTCATCCGGGTGCCCATCGCGGCGTTGAGGGCGGCGGCCTCGCGCTGCATGCGGGCCATACGGCGTCCCATCCGCCGGGCCGGGAGCACGAACACCGGGAGCAGCGCCAGGGCGAGCAGGGTGATCTGCCAGGACAGGGTGAGCATCACGGCGAGGGTGAGCACGAGTGTGACGAGGTTGCTGACGACGCCGGACAGGGTGTTGCTGAAGGCGCGCTGGGCGCCGATGACGTCGTTGTTGAGTCGGGAGACGAGCGCACCCGTACGAGTACGTGTGAAGAACGCGACCGGCATGCGCTGCACATGATCGAACACGGCCGTGCGCAGATCGAGGATGAGCCCCTCCCCGAGCGTCGCCGAGATCCTGCGGGAGAGGATGCCCAGCACCGCCTCGGCGACCGCGATGAGGGCGATGAGCAGGGCGAGGCGTACGACCCTGCTCTCGTCGCCGCCCGACACGATCGCGTTCACGACGCGTCCGGCCAGGACGGGGGTGGCGACGGCGAGGAGTGCGGTCACCACCCCGAGCAGCACGAACCGCACGATGCGGGTGCGGTGCGGGTGGGCGAAGGCGCCGATGCGGCGCAGCGTGGCGCGGGCGAGGGGTCGGCGCTCCTGCTCGGCGTTCATGACGCTGTGCAGTTGGGTCCAGGCTGTGGTCTCCATGCTCATGCGAAGGACGGTAGAACATCAAGCAACCTTGAGGTCAAGGCGGCGCCGCCCGCGGTCCGTAAGCCGTCGTCCGCGCGTCGGCCACCCGTAGTTGGCGCGACGGGGGGAATGTCTTGTGGTGTGACGACAGCGGCACGACTCCCACGACTCCCACGACTCCCACGGCTTCCTGAGAAGCCACTTCTGCGCCGGGTTCCGGTCCGCCGGATCCTGTGTGTGCTTCCGCTGCTGCTGGTCACCGTGGTCGCGGTGCGGCACCGGTCGGTGCTCGCCGAGGGCTTCGGTCATCTCACCACGGCCCGCTGGCCGTGGCTGCTCGCGGCGGCCGGCGCGACCTGTCTGACCTGGGTGGCCGCCGCCTGCACCCGGCAGGGCGCGGTGGTGGAACGGCTGCCCCGACGGCGGCTGCTGGCCACGCAGTTCGCGGCGGGCGCGGCCAACCACCTGCTGCCGACGGGCCTGGGCGCGAGCGCGGTCAACCTGCGGTTCATGGCGGTGTGCGGGCTGCCGCTGGCGCGGTCCTCGGCGGCCCTCGCCCTGTACCTGCTGGCGGAGAGCGTGGGCCGGCTCGCCCTGCTGGGCGCGCTGTTCATCGCGTTCCCCGACGCGCTGCGGCTCGGCACGCTGCTGCCCGAGGGCGCGGTGGGGCCGCTGCTGGTGGTCGCGGGCGCGGTGCCGGTGGTGGCGGCGGGGGTGCTCGTGCTGGTGCCGCGGCTGCGCGGGGCGGTGGCCTCGTTCCTGCGGACGGCGCTCGGTGAGGCCCGCTCGGTGCACCGTCTGCCGGCGCGGGCGGTGGCGCTGTGGGGCGGCGCGCTCGCGTTCCCCGCCCTGCAGGCGTCCGCGCTGGTCCTGGTGGGACTGTCGCTGGGGCTGCCGGTGCCGGTCGCGCACATGGCGGTGGCGTACCTGGCGGCGACCGTCGCGGTGGCGCTGGTGCCGACGCCGGGCGGCATCGGCTCGGTCGAGGCGGCGCTGGTCGTGGCGCTGGTGGCGGCGGGCGGTCCGGCGGCGGTGGCCACGGCGGTGGTGCTGGCGTTCCGGCTCCTGACCGTCTGGCTGCCGCTGCTGCCGGGGGCCCTGACGCTGGCCGCGCTGGTGCGGATGAGGGCGATCTGAGGGCAGCCGGGGCGCTCCGGGTGCCGGTCAGGCGACGGTGACGCGCACCGGGCCGCCGCCGGGGTCGACCCGGTGCGTCCAGCGGGCCGTGAGCGTGAGCGGGCGGTGCGGGACGGCGGTGGTGAGCGGAAGGCGTGCGCGGTGCAGCGGGCGGCCGTCCTGGGTGACGTACAGGACGGGGCGGGTCAGTGGGATCGCGGTGCGCAGGATGTACGGGAGGCGGTCGGCGGGGGTGACGCGGTTCGGGGTGACGCGGAGCAGGGGCGGTCCGGCGAGGAGGGGGACGCCGGCGGGCCGGTCGTCCGGTGCGCCCGTGGTGAGCCGGTGGTGTACGGCCGTCGCGGCGTGGGCGCCGTCGCGGGCCGCGGTGGCGGCGCTCTCGACGGCGTGCAGGACGCTGCCGGCCGCGAAGACACCGGGCCGGGTGGTCCGCAGGGCGCCGTCGACTGCGGGGCCGCGGGTGCCGGGGTCCAGGGTCAGCGCGCCGCGCCGGGCGAGTTCGTGCTCGGGGACGAAGTCGCCGGTGAACACGACGGTGTCGCAGCGGAGCGTGGCCGTACGGCCGTCGCGGTGGCGGACGCGCACGCCCGACAGGCGTCCGTGGCCGAGGAGTTCGGTGACCGTGGTGCCGGTGAGGACCGGAGTGCGGTGCCGCAGCCGGGTGTTCAGGGTCAGCGTGGGGCGGGCCGGGGCCCGGGGCAGGTCCGTGACCAGGGCCACGACCTCGGCTCCGGCGGCCCGTACGGTGTCGGAGGCGGCGTGCGAGACGGCCTCCGCGCCGACGATCACCGCGCGGTCGCCGATGTGCTGCCCGTAGCGGTGGACGGCCCGCTGGAGTTCGCCGGTGGTGTACACGCCGGCGGGGCGGGTGCCGGGGACGAGGCGGGCTGGGCGGGGGCGTTCGCGGGCGCCGGTGGCGAGGAGGACGGCGCGGGCGGAGATGGTCTCGGCGCCCCGGGGTCCGACGGTGGCGAGGGTGCGGGGGCCCGCCCAGTCGAGGGCGGTGACGCTGGTCCGTACGTCCGCCCCCGCGCGAATCGCCGCGTCGGCGAGCAGCCGGGCGTGGGCGGGGCCGGTCTGCGTGTGCGGCCAGGTGCCGAAGCCGCGGTGCGCGCAGTGGACCGGCGCTCCCCCGGCCCACCGCTCCCGCTCCAGGACCTCGACGCGGGCGCCGGTCATCGCGAGCTGGGTCGCGGCCACGAGTCCGGCGGGGCCCGCCCCCACCACCAGGACGTCGACCTCACGAGTCATCGCCGTGCCTCCTCGAACAAGTCCCGGACCGCGGCCCCGCAGTAGAAGCCCTGGCAGCGGCCCGCCCGGGCGCGGGTGCGGCGGCGCAGTCCGTCGAGGCCGCGGGGCGGGATCGTACTGGCGAGGGCGTCGCGGATCTCGCCGCGGGAGACGCGCTCGCAGTGGCAGACGAGGACGCCGTACTCCGGGTCGGCGGCGACCAGGTCCGGCCGCTCGTGGGGACGCGGGCAGGTCTCGCCGAGGGCGGGCATGCGGACCGGCTCCGGCGGGTGCTCCGGGCCGAGGTCGAGCCCGGTGCCGGCGAGCAGGCCGGTGACGTGCGCGGCGATGGCGAGGGAGGCGGTGAGGCCGGTGGAGCGGATGCCGCCGACGGTGACGTAGCCCTGGCCGGGGTGGGCGGTGATCCGGTAGTCGTCGTGCTCGGTGGCGGCGCGCAGGCCGGCGTAAACGGCGGTGACCTCCTCCTCCAGCAGCGCGGGGAGGATCCGGCGGCCCTGTTCGCGCAGCGCGCGCAGTCCTTCGGCGGTGGACTCGGTGGCGCCCTTGTCGTCGAGGTCCTCGGCGGTGGGGCCGAGCAGGACGTTGCCGTGCACGGTGGGGGCGACCAGGACGCCCTTGCCGAGCGCGGTGGGGACGGGCAGGAGGATGTGCCGGACGAGGGCGCGGGCGAACGTGTCGTGGACGATGAGCTGGCCCCGGCGCGGGGTGACGGTGAAGTCGTCGTGGCCGAGACTCCGGTCGAGGGTGTCGGCGTGCAGTCCGGCCGCGTTGACCAGCCGGCGGGCGCGCACGGTGCCGCGCGGGGTGGCCAGGTGGTGCACGCCGTCGTGGTGACCGGCGTGTTCGACGGGCGCGTCGAGGTGCAGGTCGACGCCGGCCCGGACCGCCTGGGTGGCGTACGCCAGGGTCGTCGTCCAGGGGCAGACGACGCTCTCGCCGGGCACGTGCAGGGCGCCGAGCGCGCCGGGGCCGAGGTGGGGTTCGCGGGCGTAGAGGCCGGCGGGGGCGAGGACGCGGGTGTCGTGGTACTCGTTGCGCGCGGCCTTCTCGGCGAGCCGGGGCAGGGCGGCGAGCTGTTCCTCGTCCCAGGCGACGAGCAGCGCGCCCACGGGTTCGACGGGGATGCCGGACTCGGCGGCGTACGCGGCGAGTTCACGGGAGCCGGTCCGCACCAGCCGGGCCTCCAGTGAGCCGGGCACGGCGTCGAAGCCGGTGTGCAGGATGGCGGTGTTGGCCTTGGAGGTGCCCTCTCCGACGTCGTCCCGCGCCTCGACGAGGGCGACGCGCAGCGCCGGGTGGTGCGCGAGCCGGCGGGCGATCGCGCACCCGACCACTCCGGCACCGACGATCACCACGTCGTACGGGTCCCCGGGCAGGGTGCCGGAGGCAGTGACGGTCGTCATGCGGGGCTCCGTCCGGTGCGGGAGCCCGTCACGCGGGGCCCCCGGCGAGCAGCATGCCGACGGCCGTGCGGAAGCGGGCGCGGCTGGACGCGGCCCCGTCGATGGTGACGCGCACGAGCCCGCAGGCCCCTCCCCGGCGCACCCCCGCCCCAAGCACCCACCCCCAGGAGACGTCGGCGCCCGTCACGCCAGGCCCCCGGCGAGCAGCATGCCGACCGCCCTGCGGAAGCCGGCCCGGCGGGACGCAACCCCCGCCGGTGGCGACGCGGACGAACCCGCAGGCCCCTCCCCCGCGCACCCCCGCCCCCGGCACCCACCCCCAGGAGCAGCCGGCGCCCCTCACGCCGAACCCCCGGCGAGCAACGCGTCGACGGCCGTGCGGAAGCAGGCGCGGCGGGACGCGGCCTCGTCGGGGGTGACGCGGGGCTCGTAGACGGTGGTCGGGCCGGTGGCGGGCAGGGCGGCGGCGGCGGTCAGGGTCGGGTCCGCGCCGAGGCGGGCCAGTGCGCCCACGCCGAGCGCGGTGGCGTCCGGCAGGGCGGACACCTCCACGGGGCGTTGCAGCAGGTCGGCCTGGGTCTGCATGAGGAGCGCCGAGCGGGTGAGTCCCCCGTCGACGCGCAGCACCGTCAGGGGGGTGCCGAGGTCGCCGGCCGCCGCGTCGGCGAGTTCGGCGACCTGGGCGGCGATTCCCTCGCACAGGGCGCGCACCAGGTGGCCGGGGGTGGTGTCCAGGCCGAGACCGGTGAGCGAGCCGCGCAGATCGCCGCGCCACCAGGGGGCGGCGAGGCCGGCCAGCGCCGGGACGAAGGTGACGCCGCCGCTGTCCGGCACGCCGGCGCCGACGGGGTCGAGGTCGGCGGCGCCGGTGATGACGCCGAGGCCGGTGAGCCAGCGCACGGCGGAGGCGGCCGTGTACACCTGTCCGTCCAGGCAGTACTCGGTGCGTCCGCCCAGCCGCCAGGCGACGCAGCCGGCCAGGCCCGAGGCGCCCCGTCGCGGGGTGTCGCCGGTGTGGGCGAGGAGGAACGCGCCGGTTCCGTAGGTGCACTTGGCGGTGCCGGGCTCGGTGACGCGCTGGGCGAGCAGGGCCGCCTGCTGGTCGACGGCGAGGCCGGTGAGCGGGAGTTCGGGCCCGAAGGCGTTGGTCGTGCCGACCGGGGCGGCGTTGTCGACGACGTCCGGAAACGGCTCGTCGGACAGGCCGTACAGCTCCAGGGCGCGGGGCGACCAGTCGGCGCGGTCGAGGTCGAGGAGCTGGGTGCGGGAGGCGGTCGCGGCGTCGGTGACGTGGGCGCCGGTGAGCCGGTGGATCAGCCAGCTGTCGGACGTGGAGATCCGGCCGTCGCGGGTGAGGTGCCGTCGGATCCAGGCCATTTTCGGCGCGGCGAAGTACGGGTCGAGCGGCAGGCCGGTCAGGTGGCGCAACTCCTCGGCCCGGGGTGAGAGTTCGGTGCAGATCGGCTCGGCCCGGCGGTCCTGCCAGACCAGGGCGCGGGTGAGGGGGCGGCCGGTGTCCGGGTCCCAGGCGAGTACCGTCTCGCCCTGGTTGGCGAGGCCCAGCGCGGTGACGGGCTGCCCCGCCTCGGCGAGGGCCTGATGGCCGGCGTCGACCACCGAGCCGTACAGCTCCTCCGGATCCACCTCAACCAGGCCGCCCGGCAGGTAGCGGGGGCTGACCTCGGCGAAGCCGGTGCCGACGACGCCGCGTTCGGGGCAGATCACCAGGGCCTTGGTGCCGGACGTGCCCTGGTCGACGGCGAGCACCGCACCGGTCATCGCGTCCCTTTCCGCCTCCCCCGCCGACGGTCTCGGCGATCACTGCGGGCCAGCCTGCCGCCGGGCGCGGACCGCGTCAAGAGCGGCTGATTGCTAGTCAGTTCGCCCTGGTGGGAGCGGATTTGCACGGCTGTGCCGAAACTGAACAGAGGCGGAACCTCCGCCTCTATAGTGTCCGCCGACCGCACGACCGCTTCACCGCCGCCCAGGGGAGGGCTGTTTGTCACGCCACGCTGCCGTCCCGCCCGTACCACTCCCGGCAGCGGGCGCCTGATGGCCAGGGACGGAGCACAGCCCGCCTACGACCCCGCCGGCCACGACACCGGACTGCGCTCCGCCCTCCAGGAGCTGCGGGCCGGACGCTGGATGTCGATGCGCGCCCTGCTCGAACAGACCACGTCCTGGTCGCGGTGGACGCAGCGCACCCAGGTGCTGGCCGCGTCCGCCGCCGGTACCGACGTGGTGCGGGCCTGGCTCGCGGAGGAGCCGCACAGCGTGCCGGCCGCGGTGATGCACGCCCGGGTCGTCGTGGAGCGCGCGCTGCGAGCGCACCGCGAGGACCACCCCCGCACGCGCGAACTGTGGCTCCAGGCCTGGCACGCCTGCGACGCGGCGGCCCGTTCGGCGCCGTACGACCCGGTGCCGTGGGTGTGCCTGCTGGCGCTGGCCCGGCTGGACGAGGAGCAGCGCTGGGACGAGCACCGGATGGCGCCGCCGGAGCCGATGCTGCCGGCGGGGCCGTGGGGGCTGCTCGCGCAGGCCGGCAAGCGGGACCCGTACAACCGCGAGGCGCACCACCGCATGCTCCAGTTCCTGTATCCGCGGGGCGGCTCCGAACGGCTGGCGCAGGCGGCGGGGTTCGCGCAGTGGGCGGCGGGGTCGGCGCCGCCGGGCTCCGCGCTGCATGTGCTGCCGCTGTACGTGCGGGTGGAGCGCTACCGGCGTTCGGGCGCGCGGGAGGCCGCCCTCGACCTGCACTGGGTGGCGGAGGACGCCACCCGGGAGGCGCGGCAGGCGTACCACTCCTGGTTCGCCCTCGCCCCCCACGACGAGCGGTCCCAGCTGGACATGAACCACCTGGCGCACGCCCTGTGGGGCGCCCTGCGGTTCTCGGAGGCGGACCGGGTGTTCGACGCGCTCGGCCCGTACTGGACGCCGCAGCCCTGGGCCTGCCGGGCCCCGGGGACCGGCCCTTCCCAGCGGGCGGTGGAGGTCTTCCTCCAGGCCCGGACGCGCAGCCGCTCGGCCGCCCACGGCGGTGGCCGGCGCCCCTGACCCCCCACACCCTTCCGTTCCGGAGGTTTCGTATGTCCCGCCCCTCTGAACCACCCGTCCCGGGGCCGCGCGCCGGGTCCGGCGCCGCGACCGACGAGGAACAGCGCCTGCGCGAACTCGGCTACCGGCCGGTGCTGGCCCGCCGCATGGGCGGCTTCGGCAACTTCGCGATCAGCTTCTCGGTGATCTCGATCCTGTCCGGCTGCATGACCCTGTACGGCTTCGGCATGGGCACCGGCGGCCCCGCCGTGATGCTGTGGGGCTGGGCGGGCGTCGGCCTGTTCGTGCTGTGCGTCGGGATGGCGCTGGCCGAGGTCACCAGCGCGTATCCGACGTCCGGCGCGCTGTACTACATGGCCGACCGGCTCGGCGGACGCCGCTGGGGCTGGTACACGGGCTGGCTGAACCTGCTGGGGCTGCTCGGCGCGATCGCCGGGATCGACTACGGGGCCGCGCTGTTCACGGGCGCGTTCCTGAACCTCCAGTGGGGCTTCGAGCCGACGCCGGAGAAGACGATGCTGATCTTCGTCGTGATCCTGATGCTGCACGCCACCCTCAACCTCTTCGGCGTGCGGCTGGTCAGTGTCCTCAACTCGATCAGCGTGTGGTGGCACCTGGCCGGTGTGGCGCTCATCGTCGGCGCCCTGGTGATCGTCCCCGACCACCACCAGTCGCCGTCCTTCGTCTTCACCGAGTTCGTCAACGACACCGGCTGGGAGAACCCGCTGTACGTGGCGGCGATCGGTCTGCTGCTGGCGCAGTACACGTTCTCCGGCTACGACGCCTCCGCCCACCTGTCCGAGGAGACGTCGAACGCCTCGGTGTCGGCGGCGCGCGGCATCGTGCGGGCCATCTGGGTGTCGTGGCTGGCGGGCTTCGTGCTGCTGGCGGGTCTGACCTTCGCCATCCAGGACTACGACGCCACCCGCGACACCGCGACCGGGGTGCCGCCCGCGCAGATCCTCCTCGACGGCCTGGGCACGGACGGCGCGAGCGCGCTGCTGCTCCTGGTGATCGTCGCGCAGTTGTTCTGCGGCAACGCCGAGGTGGCCGCCGCCAGCCGCATGGTGTTCGCGTTCAGCCGGGACGGCGCGCTGCCCGGCTCGGCCCTGTGGCGCAAGGTCTCCGCCCGCACCCAGACCCCGGTGGCCGCGGTGTGGCTGTCGGTGGTGGTGGCCGGTCTGCTGGCCGTGCCGTCCCTGTACTCGGCGACGGCGTACGGCGCGGTGACCGCGATCAACGTCATCGGCATCACCCCGGCGTACGCCATCCCGGTGCTGCTGCGACTGCGGGCGGGCGACCGGTTCACGCCGGGGCCGTGGAACCTGGGCCGGTGGAGCAGGCCGGTCGGCTGGGTCGCGGTGGTGTGGGTGGCGTTCGTCACCGTGCTGTTCTGCCTCCCCCAGTCGTCGCCGGTGACGGTCGACACGATGAACTACGCGGCCGTTGCCCTGGTCGTCGTACTGGTTTTGGCCACGGTGTGGTGGTTCGTCGCCCGTCGGTCGTACGGCACTCCGACGACCGCGGCGTACGGCGACGACCGTGAGCAGGCGGAACTCGCCGAGGGAATCGTCTGAAACGCCTCTCCCCGCCCCTCGGCGCGGTACGGAACACCGCTCGGGATACGGCAGGATGAGCCCTCGCGCCGGTCGAACTGCCTTGCGGACCGGGGCGAGCGCACAGCCCGGAATCCAGTAGCCATCGAGCAATCGAGCAGGTGACGAAGTGACGAGAGCGCACATCCGGCCGTCGGCGGGGAACTTCGCCGCGGCCGAGCCCCGTGGAGGTGGCCGGTGACCGACGACCTGACCATGGACCACCTGGTGCCCGCGGGCATCGCGCTGGGGTCGGGCCTGCTGGGGGCGTTCCTGCTGCGGATGCTGCTGCGCTGGCTGGCCGGCCACGCGGGGCGCACCCGCTGGAGCGGCGACGACGTCATCGTGGCCGCGCTGCGCACGATGGCGCCCTGGGCGGCGGTCTCGGCCGGTGCGGCCGGTGCGGCGGCGGCGCTCCCGCTGACGCGGGCGGTGCAGCACAACGTCAACCAGGTGCTGACGGTCCTGCTGATCTTCGTGGCGACGGTGACGTCGGCCCGGCTGGTCGCCGGTCTGGTGCGGTCGGTGACGACGTCCCGTTCCGGGGTCGCCGGGTCGGCCACGATCTTCGTCAACATCACCCGGATCCTGGTGCTGGCCATCGGCTTCCTGGTGATGCTGCAGACGCTGGGCGTCTCCATCGCGCCGCTGCTCACCGCCATGGGCGTCGGCGGCCTGGCGGTCGCCCTGGCCCTCCAGGACACGCTGGCCAATCTCTTCGCGGGCATCCACATCCTGGCCTCGAAGACCGTGCAGCCGGGTGACTACATCCAGCTCAGCAGCGGCGAGGAGGGCTATGTCGAGGACATCAACTGGCGGCAGACCACCGTCCGCGACCTGTCCAACAACCTGGTCGTGATCCCGAACGGCCAGCTCGCGCAGTCCAACATGACCAACTTCATGCGGCCCGAGCAGCAGCTGACCATCCTGGTCCAGGTCGGTGTCTCCTACGACAGTGACCTGGAACACGTGGAGCGGGTGACGATCGAGGTGGTCGCCGAGGTGATGGCCGAGATCACCGGCGCGGTGCCCGAGCACGAGCCCGCGGTGCGTTTTCACACGTTCGGCGACTCACGGATCGGCATGACGGTGATCCTCGGCGTCGGCGAGTTCAGCGACCAGTACCGGATCAAGCACGAGTTCATCAAGCGCCTGCACCGGCGCTACCGCACGGAGGGCATCCGCATTCCGTCGCCCGCCCGGACGGTCGCGCTCCAGCAGGGGGCCGTGGTGTTCCCGCAGCAGCGGACGGGAGAGCCCGACGACGCCCCGCACGCCGGATTCGTCCGGAATCTCCCGTCGAACCCCAGTCGAGTCGACGCCGAGCACGAGATATCTTGATGTCGAGCAATGTTGCAGACGTGGAGCGGAGCACCCGGTGACTGACTCGACCATCATCTACACACACACTGACGAGGCCCCGGCCCTGGCGACGTATTCGTTCCTGCCGGTGATCCGGGGGTACGCCTCGCAGGCGGGTGTCGCCGTCGAGACCCGCGACATCTCGCTGGCCGGCCGCATCATCTCCGTCTTCCCGGAGTACCTGGCCGAGGACCAGCGCATCCCGGACGCCCTCGCGGAACTCGGTGAGCTGGCCAAGACGCCCGCCGCCAACATCATCAAGCTGCCGAACATCTCGGCGTCCATCCCGCAGCTCAAGGCCGCGATCGCCGAGCTGCAGGGCCAGGGCTACGCGCTGCCGGCCTACCCGGACGACCCGAAGACCGACGAGGAGCGCGACATCCGCGCCCGCTACGACAAGGTCAAGGGCTCCGCGGTCAACCCGGTCCTGCGCGAGGGCAACTCCGACCGCCGCGCGCCGGCCTCGGTGAAGAACTACGCCAAGACCCACCCGCACCGCATGGGCGCCTGGACCGGCGACTCCGGGACCAACGTCGCGACCATGGGCGAGAACGACTTCCGCTCCACCGAGAAGTCCGTGGTGATCGCCGAGGACGGCGCGCTGCGGATCGAGCTGGTCGGCGACGACGGCACCACCACGGTGCTGCGCGAGTCGGTACCCGTGAAGAAGGACGAGGTCGTCGACGCCTCCGTGCTGCGCGTCGCCGCGCTGCGCGAGTTCCTGACCGCGCAGGTCGCCCGCGCCAAGTCCGAGGGCGTCCTGTACTCCGTGCACCTCAAGGCCACGATGATGAAGGTCTCCGACCCGATCATCTTCGGCCACGTGGTCCGCGCCTTCTTCCCGAAGACCTTCGCGAAGTACGCCGACAAGCTCGCCGCGGCCGGCCTCACCCCGAACGACGGCCTCGGCGGCATGTACAAGGGCCTGGAGTCGCTGCCCGAGGGCGCCGAGATCAAGGCCTCCTTCGACGCGGAGCTGGCCGAGGGCCCGGAGCTGGCCATGGTCGACTCCGACAAGGGCATCACCAACCTGCACGTGCCCTCGGACGTCATCATCGACGCCTCCATGCCGGCCATGATCCGCACCTCCGGCCACATGTGGGGCGCGGACGGCCAGGAGCACGACGCCCTCGCCGTCATCCCGGACTCCTCCTACGCCGGCGTGTACCAGGCCGTCCTCGACGACTGCCGCGCCAACGGCGCCTACGACCCGTCGACCATGGGCTCGGTCCCGAACGTCGGCCTCATGGCGCAGAAGGCCGAGGAGTACGGCAGCCACGACAAGACCTTCGAGATCCCCACCACGGGCACGGTCCGCCTGGTCGACGCCGACGGCAACGCCGTCCTGGAGCAGACGGTCTCCGCCGGCGACATCTTCCGCGCCTGCCAGACCAAGGACGCCCCGATCCGTGACTGGGTCAAGCTGGCCGTCACCCGCGCCCGTGCCACCGGCGACCCGGCCGTCTTCTGGCTGGACGAGGGCCGCGCCCACGACGCCAACCTGATCGCCAAGGTCGAGCAGTACCTGACGGAGCACGACACCGAGGGCCTGGACATCAAGATCCTGTCCCCGGTCGACGCGACCAAGCTGTCGGTGGAGCGCATCCGCCGCGGCGAGAACACCATCTCGGTCACCGGCAACGTGCTGCGCGACTACCTGACCGACCTCTTCCCGATCCTGGAGCTGGGCACCAGCGCCAAGATGCTGTCGGTGGTCCCTCTGATGGCGGGCGGCGGCCTCTTCGAGACCGGCGCCGGCGGCTCCGCCCCGAAGCACGTGCAGCAGCTGGTCAGGGAGGACTACCTGCGCTGGGACTCCCTCGGCGAGTTCTTCGCCCTGGTGCCGTCCCTGGAGCAGTACGCCGAGGCCACCGGCAACACCAAGGCCCGGGTCCTCGCCGACGCCCTCGACCGCGCCACGGCGACCTTCCTCAACGAGGACAAGTCCCCGACCCGTCGCGTCGGCGGCATCGACAACCGCGGCAGCCACTTCTTCCTGTCCCTGTACTGGGCGCAGGAGCTGGCCAAGCAGACCGACGACGCGGACCTGGCCAAGGCCTTCGCCCCGCTCGCCGAGACGCTCACCGCCGCCGAGCAGAAGATCGTCGACGAGCTGAACGCCGTCCAGGGCAAGCCCGCCGAGATCGGCGGCTACTACCAGCCCGACCCGGCCAAGGCCGCCGAGATCATGCGCCCGTCGGCCACCTGGAACGAGGCGCTGGCGTCCCTCGCCTGATCCTCATCCGTCCCTCGGCACCCCGTCTCCGTCCCTCGGAGGCGGGGTGCCCGTCTGTGCCGTCCGAACCTCCGGAGCCGCCCCATGACCGACACCCCGCCCGCCTTCGAGCTGCTGCCCGGCGCGCCGCACTCCCCCGTGATCCTGCACGTGCCGCACTCCTCCCGCGAGATTCCCGCCGACGTCCGTTCCGGCATCGTGCTCACGGACGCCGCGCTGGAGCGGGAGCTGGACCACATGACCGACGCGCACACGGCCGAGATCGCCGAGCGGGCCGCCGGGCTGGCCGGCCTCGCGCCCTGGCGGTTCGTGAACCGGGCGTCGCGGCTGGTCGTCGACCCGGAGCGGTTCCCGGACGAACGGGAGGAGATGGCGGCCGTCGGGATGGGCGCCGTGTACACGCGGACGTCGCACCGCGAGGTGCTGCGGGCCGCCGGCACCGACCCCGGGCCGCTGGTCGAACGGTACTTCCGGCCGTACGCGCGAGCGATGACCGAGGCGGTCGCCGACCGGCTCGCGGTCACCGGGCGGGCCGTCATCATCGACGTGCACTCCTACCCCACCGAGCCGCTGCCCTACGAGCTGCACGGCGAGGGCCCGCGCCCGGCGGTCTGCCTCGGCACCGACTCCTTCCACACCCCGCCCGGGCTGCTCGCGGCGGCCCGGTCGGCGTTCGAACCGTGCGGGGAGACGGGCCTGGACAGCCCCTTCGGCGGAACGTACGTACCGCTGGACTTCTACGGGAAGCGGCACGAGGTCCGCGCGCTGATGGTGGAGATCCGCCGGGACACCTACATGACCGAGCCCGGCGGCCCGGCCGGCCCCGGCCTGCCCCGCCTCGCGAAGTCACTCGCGGCACTGGTGGACGCCGTGTCGGTCTGACCGCCGGCCCGCCCACCGGCTGGAGTACTCACGCCGGACAGCGGCGCTGCGCCTGGTAGGCGCAGTGCCGGTACCGTTCGGCCGCCGCCGGGTCAGGCGCGCAGCCACTCCGTCACGACCACCTCGCCGCCGGTCCGCAGCCGCAGCGCGAACGGGCCCGCGGGCGGGGCGTCGCCGGTGAACCGGCCCATGTCGTCGGCGGTCAGCCGGGCGTGCGCCCGCGGGCCGCTCAGCACCTCGATCCCGGCCGGGCCCGGCGGCAGCACCTGGCCGATCAGACCGTCCGCGGTGACCTCGACGTCGACGGTCACCCCGTCGCTGCGGAAGGTCAGCATCCGCGGCGGGTCCGTCTCCCCCCGGACCGGGATGGCGTCGACCAGCGAGTCGAAGGTCAGCTCGGCGACGCGGGCGTCGAGGTCGTGCAGCGCGAAGGCGTCGACGGCGACCTGGCGCAGGCCGGCCGGAACCGGGTCCAGGATCGCGGCGGCCTGCCGCAGCTCCTCCTCCAGGAGAGCGTCGTCCGGGTCGCCGTCCGCGAACGCGCCCTCGGGAAGTCCGTCGCGGGGCTCGTCGAAGCCGTCGAGCCCGTCGAAGTCGTCGTGCCGGTCGCTCATGCCGTCCCCCGTGTCTCCAGCCGGGCCCGCAGCCGGCGCAGACAGCGCTGGCGCGTGGGTCCGATGCTGCCCACCGCGATCCCCAGCGCGGCGGACACCTCCTGATAGCTGGGCGGCGGCGAGGCGATCAGCACCCGCAGCAACTGGCGGCACCGCTCGCCCAGTTCCTCGAACTCCTGCCACAGCCGGCGCACCCGCTCGGTCTGCGCGGCGGCCTCCTCGGAGTCGAGCACCGACTCCTCCGGCGTACGGTCCTCGCTCGGCCGGTCGAGCAGCTGCGGATCGTCGGTCGGCGTCCACCGCTTCGAGGCCCGCAGCAGCTTCAGGCACTCGTGGCGTGCCGTGCTCGCCAGCCAGGAGCCGGTCTTCTCCGGTTCGCGGATCCGCCCCAGGTGCTGGGCGAACCGGAACCAGGCGGTCTGGTACACCTCGTGCGCGTCGGCGTCGGACAGCCCGTGCGCCCGCACGACGGACCACACCAGCGGGCCGAGCCCGTCCACCAGTGACTTCCAGGCCGCCGCGTCCCCGTCGGCGGCCGACTGGACGAGCGCCCCGACATGTGCACGGTCCACGGTCCCACCCCTCGTGTACGACACGTCATCGTACGCCGTGGAGCGAGTGCTTCCGGCCGCCGTCAGGATGCTCACGACCCGCCGGCCGACGGGTCGACGGTGACCGGGTGCCAGGTGGGCGGCAGCAGCGCGGGGACATGCGCTCCCCGCACCTCCGCGTACTCGGTGTTGGCCGCGAGGAGCTGCGTCCGGGCCGCGCGCGGGTCGGTCTCCTTGTGGGCGGTCATGTGGTCGGCGACGAGACCCGCGACCACCGGGGTGGCGAACGAGGTGCCGCTCCACTGCGCGTGTCCCTCGAACATCACCTGGTCCGGCTTTGCGGGCGCCTCGCCCGGCTCGCTCAGCACCCCGTTGTGCCGGGGGTACTGGCAGGTGCAGGGGTAGCCGAAACCGAACCGGCAGGCGTCGTAGGTGGAGTGCTGGTAGACGTACGGCACCGGGGTCCCGAAGCCGGTCAGCGCGCTGGTGAGGCGCTCGCCCGGGGCGTACACCTTGACCCAGCCGCCGTGGTTGCTGAAGCAGGCGCCGAACTCGCCGTCGGAGCGCAGCGCGCCGACCGACAGCACCGAGTTCTCCCAGCCGGGCAGGTCGGCGTAGGCGGCGGGCCAGAAGGGCGTGGCGCTGGCGTTGTTGCCGGCGGCGGCGACGAGCAGGGTGCGCTGGTCGCGCAGTTCCTCCATGAAGGCGTGCACGCCGAGCAGGCCGTCGACGCGGCCGTTGGAGGTGCCGGCGGAGAGGCTGAGGACCTCGGGCCAGCCGCCGCGGTCGACGGCCTCGAAGAGCTTCTCGCCCAGCTCGGACTCCAGGATGGCGCCGGCGTCGTTGAGGGTGCCCAGGACGGTCACGTCGGTGTTGGGGGCGACGGCGGCGACGAGTCCGGCGATGAAGGTGCCGTGGCCGACGTACTGCAGCAGGACGCCGTCGTCGTCGCACTCCTTGAGCTGGGCGTCGCCGTCGGTGTGGGCCAGCAGCGGGTAGGAGCGGTAGTCGTTCATGAGGCCGGTGTCGATGACGAGGACGCCCACGGCGGTCCCCTCGTCGTACGGCGTCCCGGCGGCGGCCGGGTTCGGCGGCTCGCTGACCGGGACCGGTACGGGTTCGTCGCCGGGGCAGGCGTTGACGGCGATGGAGACGACGTGGTTGCGGCTGATCAGCCGGCGGCCCGCGCGGCCCTCCACCGTCCGCAGGGAGCGCAGGGCGTGGGCGACGGTGGAGTCGTTGCCGCGGTCGCCCTCGTCCGGCTCGCCGACCCGGATGCGGGTGATGCCGGTGCGGTTCGTCTCGGGGCTCGTGCGGCGAACGGAGTCCGAGGTGAGCCCGGACATCGCGGTGAAGTGGTCGCGCACGGTGTCCTCGACGAGGCGGGCCTCGTCGCCGTCGCGGGCGAGGACGACGCCCTTCTCGTACAAGAACTCGGCGGAGTCGTCCGGGCCCATCGCCAGTGGGATGTCGGGCATCGAGCGCTGGATCTGGTCGAACTGCTCGTGGAATCGCTGTGGTGCCATGGCATGTCCTCCACGTCGGCGGCGGTGACGGCGGTCGTGGCCGCGTCCGGCTGCGGTCTGGCTGCGGTCTGGGCCGCGCTCGTCAATCAGAGTCCCGGGGCGGCCGATTGATACAGACTCGAACCTGTGGGGTGTGGTTCCGGAGCACTACCATCCGTGGGGTGACGGCGGGAAACGACTCGGTTCTCCAACTGCTGCCCATGGTGTTCGCCGCCCCCAACGAAGCGCTGACGCGGGCGGAGGAACTGCTCGCGGCCGATCCGTCGCCGCTGCACGCCTCGGTGGCCCACCAGGTGATCGGCATCTGGCAGCGGGACTTCGGCGACACCCGGCTGGCCCTGGCCCATCTGCGGCGCGCCCGGGATCTGGCCTCCCGCGCGGACTCGCCCGAGCGGGAGGCGGACGTACTGGCCACGCTCGGGGTCGCGTTGGTGCATTCCGGGCGCACGCGGGACGGGCTGGCCGCGTTCGAGCGGGGCGTGGCGCGCGGGACCGGGCACACGCGGGCGCGGGTGCTGTACCGGCGGGCGTACGTCTGGTGGGTGCTCGGGCGGCACGGCGAGGCGCTGGAGGACGTGCGGCGGGCGATCCCGGTGCTGCGGCAGGCGGACGACGTGATCTGGACGGCGCGGGCGCTGACGCTGCGGGCGACCGTGCACCTGGCGCTCGGTTCGGTGGAGCGCGCGGACGCCGACTTCACGGCGGCGGAGCGGCTGTGGGACACCACCGGCCAGGAGCACGACAAGGCGGACGCGGTGGAGAGCCGGGGGCTGGCGGCGTTCCGGTCCGGGGACGTGCCGGCGGCGCTGCGGCTGCTGGACGAGGCGGAGGAGCGGTACGCGAAGCTGGGCACGCCGACGTTCATGCTCACCATCCGGCGCTGCGAGGTGCTGATGGCGGCGGGGCTCGCCCCGGAGGCGCTGGCCGAGGCGGACGCGGCGACGGCCGCGCTGGACGGGATCGGCGGGCAGTCCACCCGCAGGGCCGAGTTGCTGCTGGTCGCCGCGCGGGCGGCCCGGCTGGCGGGCGAGCCGCGGACCTCGCTGGCGCGCGCGGCTCTGGCGGTGCGGCTGTTCGCCGGGCAGCGGCGCACCTGGTACGAGACGCACGCGCGGCTGGTGCTGCTCGAGGCGCGGGTCGCCACGGGGCGCGCGTCGGGGCGGCTGGTCGCGGACGCGGCGGCGGTGGCCGAGCGGCTGGCGGCCTTCGGGGCGCCGGCCGCTCCGGAGGCGTCGTTGCTCGCGGGCCGGATCGCGCTCGGTCTGGGCTGGACGGCGGACGCAGAACGGCATCTGGCGGTCGCCGCGCGCAGCCGGCACGGCGGGCCGCCGCTGGCGCGGATGACGGGCTGGGCGGCGCAGGCGCTGCGGGCCCGGGCGGCGGGGTCGGCGCGGGGGGTGCTGGAGGCCTGCCGGCGGGGCCTGGACGTGCTCGACGACCACCGGATGACGCTGGGCGCCTCGGAGCTGCGGGCCCGGGCCACGGCGCAGGGGGCCGAACTGGCGGCGCTCGCGCAGGAGGCCAGTCTGGTCTCGGGCGGCCCGCGGCGGCTGCTGGTGTGGAGCGAGCGCTGGCGGGCGACGGTGCTGTCGGCGCCGCCGACCCGGCCGCCGGCCGATCCCGCGCTGCTGAGCGGCATGACGGCGTTCCGGGAGATCGCCGCCCGCGCAGAGGAGGCCCGCACGGACGGCGGCCGGCCCGTCCCCGCCCTGGAGCGCGAACAGCGGCGCCTGGAGCGGGAGATCCGTTCCCGCACCCTGCACATGCGGGGCGGGGTGCCCGGCGACGGCGACCGGTTCGACGTGGGGCGGCTGCTGCGGCGGCTGGGGGACGACGTACGGCTGGTGGAACTGGCCGTGCTCGACGGGCGCGTGCACGTACTGCTGTGCGGACAGGGACGGGTACGGCGGTTCGAGGCCGGGCTGTCGGCCGAGGCGGAGCGGGAGGCGGAGCACGTGCAGGCCGGGCTGCGGCGGCTGGCCCACCCGGGGGCGGAGGCGCGGCTGCCGCTGGTGGAGGCGGCGGGCGCGCGCCTCCAGGAGCTGCTGCTCGGCCCCGCCGCGGCCCACCTCGGCTCCGGCCCGTTGGTGGTGGTCCCGCCCGGCCGCCTGCACCGGGTGCCGTGGGCCCTGCTGCCCGCGCTGCGCGAGCGGGTACTGAGCGTGTCGCCGTCGGCGAGCAGCTGGCTGCGCGCGAGAGACACGGCCCCGCCGCCCGGCGGCCGCCAGGTCCTGGTCCGCGGCCCGGGCCTGGCGAGCGGCGGCGCGGAGGTACCGGAGCTCGCGGAGCGGTACGGGGCGGCGGGGACGCCGGGTGGGGGGACTCCGGGCGGGGGCACGCCGGGCGCGGGGACTCCGGGCGCGGGGACGCCGGGCGCGGGGACTCCGGGCGCGGGGACTCCGGGCGCGGGGACGCCGGGCGCGGGGACGCCGGGCGCGCCCAGCACCGACGCGTACAGCGGACCGCCACGGGGGGTGTCCGGCCGCGCGGACGGGACGTTGGGCGGCGCGGACGGGGCGTTGGGCCGCCGGAACGGGATGTCCGACCGCAGGGACGGGACGCTGGGCCGCAGGGACGGGACGCCCGACCGCACGGACGGGACGCCTGGCCCGGTCGGCGGGTGCGTCGTCCCGGGTGGCGCGTCGGCTCCTCCCGACCGCGCCGCGCCGCGGCCCACCGTGCTGGAGGGCGACGCGGCGCGGGTGCCGCGGGTGTTGCGGGAGCTGGACGGAGCCGCGTTGGCGCACATCGCCGCGCACGGCACCTTCCGTGCGGACAGCCCGCTGTTCTCGTCGCTGCGCATGGCGGACGGGCCCCTCATCGTGCACGACTTCGAGCGCCTCGACCGCAGCCCGTACCGGATCATCCTGTCCTGCTGCGACACCGCGCGGTTCGCGTCGGTCGGCGCGGACGAACTGCTCGGACTGGTCACCGCACTGCTGCCGCTGGGTACGGCAGGCGTGGTGGCGTGCAGCGCGCCCGTCAACGACGCCGCGGTGGTGCCGCTGATGCTCACGCTGCACAAGGGCCTGGACGCCGGTCTGTCGCTGGCGGAGGCGCTGCGCGACGCGCGGGCCGCGCTGCCGGGCGACGCGGTGCACCAGGCGACGGGCTGGGCCTTCTCCGCGTTCGGGGCGGCCTGAGACCGGGCCGACGGCTCAGGCGGGCTGGGACTCGGGCAGTTCCATCAGCCAGGGCAGGGCACCGCGGTCGCCGGCGCCGAGGCGGGTGTAGGCGCCGTAGAGGTGGTTGCCAACGGTGCGGACGGACAGGGTGAGCCGCTCCGCGATCTGCCGGTTGCTCAGGCCCGCGGCGGCCAGCGTGACGATCTGCCGCTGGCGGGCGGTGAGTTCGCCGAGCACCAGTCCGGACAGGGCCGGGGTGCGGGCGCCCTGGCAGTGCCTGGCGAGGGCGGCGGCGCGGGTGCGGGCGGTACGGGCGGCGCGCGGGTCGCGGTGGGCGGGCACCGCCTGGGCGTGCGCCTCGGCCGCGAACAGCAGGAAGCCGCGCCGCTCCAGCTCCTCGGCCACCCGGTCGAGCGCCGGTCCGTCCTCGCGCGCGAGGGCGTCGGCGTGCTCGGCGAAGACGCCGGTCAGCCGCCCGGCGGCCCGGTCGGGTACGCCGAGCCGTACGGCGTCGTACGGGTCGCCGGAGCCGGCCGCCCGGACTGCCTCGTCGAGGTCACCGCGCGCGGCGGCGGCCCAGGCGGTCGCGCCGTGGCTCCCCGTCGGTGTCTCGCCCGACTGGGCGGTGGCCAGGGCGAGTTCGCTCAGGCACGAGACGTCGTCGAGGCTCGTCCGCAGTCCCTCCCGGGCCCACGCGGCGGCCTCGCACAGCCGGCCGCGCAGCCGGGCGAACCGGGCGCGCAGCGCCGCGTACCCGGCGGGCAGCGGCGCTCCCTCGGCCGCCAGCCACTCCCCCACGGGCGTCTCCAGCTCCCGTACGTCGGCCTGTTCGATGCGCAGCGCGAGGGCGGCCCGCTCCGACTCCAGGGCGGGGCCGCACTGGTCGGGGGTGCGGGCCAGGCGCCGGGCGCGCAGCCGGCCCGCGGCGGCGCGCAGGACCGGGCCGTGCAGGGGGTGGGCGAGCCGGGCGGTGCCCCCGTCGTCGACCGTGACCAGGCCGTCGGCCTCCAGGCGCTCCAGGATCCGTACGTCGAGCGCGTCCGGGTCGAGGGGCAGGGGCTCGGCGAAGGCCAGGCGTTCGAGCGTCTCGCGCTCCTCGGCGCGCTCGCGGTCGAGGAGGTGCGCGGTGCGCTCCCGTACCGTCACGGTGATCGGTACGGGCCCCCGCCAGGCCCGTCGGCCCGTACCGGGCACCGGCACGAGCAGGCCCCCCTCGCGCACGGCCGTCAGCAGTTCGCGCAGCAGCCGCAGGTCCCCCCGGCACAGGCGGTGCAGCCGGTCGGTGGTGAGCGGTTCCAGGCCGGTGCCCGCCCCCGCCGTGAGCAGTTCGGCGGATTCCTCGCGGGGCAGCGGCTCCAGGGCGAGGCGCGGCAGCAGTTCCCCGGACCACAGCCTGGACACCGCGCCCGGTACGGCGGCGCCCTCGGTGGCGACCACCAGGAGGCGGGTGCGGCCGTGCACGGCGAGCTGGTGCACCAGGGCGGCGGAGGCGCTGTCGAGCAGGTGCGCGTCGTCGACCAGCAGCAGCCGTACGCCGGACAGCAGGTGTACCGCGCGGTGCAGCGTGACGCTCTCGGGCAGCAGGTGGGCGAAGGCGGCGAAGGGGATGTCCCGGGTCTCGGGCGTGCCGGCCGCGCGGGCGCAGTCCAGGCCGCGCAGGGCCTCGGTCACGAGCCTGGTCTTGCCGAAGCCCGCCGGGCCCGTCACCACGAGGCCGCTCCGGCCGGCGGCCACGGACCGGCGCACCAGTTCCAGTTCGTCCGTCCGCCCGGTGAACGGCCAGGGCGTCCGGAGCGTCTTCGCGTCCCGCAGAGAAGTCGTCACGACAACATGAGTCGGCTTACTCATCCCTGATACAGGGTGACTTGAGTACCCCCCGACTCAGGCGCCGGATCCCGGCCGGACGGCAGTCTGGGGGCCATGACCGCACGCTACTGCTCGCTCGCGCAGCAGCCTCTCCCCGCGTTCGCGCCGGGGCTGGCCGCCGAGCGTGTCGCCGCGCTCGTCGGCGGGCAGCGGATGTGGGTCGACGGAACCGTTCTGCACTACTGCTTCCTCGGCGGCGACACCGACGACTCGGTGGTCCCGATGCGGGGGGCCGGCCGGCCACGGCGGGAATCGTGGGTGGGGACCGAGGAGCAGCGGGACGTGGTGCGCGACTGCTTCCGGGAGTGGCGGGACCTCGGCATCGGGCTCGATCTCACCGAGGTGAGGGACCGCTCGGAGGCGGAGCTGCGCATCGGCTTCCAGCCCGGTGACGGATCCTGGTCCGCGATCGGCAAGGACGCCCTCCGGGTCGGTCTGAACGACCGCACGATGAATTTCGGCTGGGACCTGACCGCGCCGGGTGAGCGCGCGACGGCCCTGCACCAGATCGGGCACGCGCTCGGCATGCTGCACGAGCACCAGAGCCCGTTCGCCGGCATCCTCTGGGACGACGAGGCGGTCTACACCGAGCTGGCGGGCCCGCCCAACCACTGGAGCCGGGAGCGGACCTTCCACAACATCCTGCGCAAGCTCGACGGCGACGAGGCCAACGGACCGGTCTGGGACCCGCAGTCGATCATGGAGTACCCGTTCCCGTCGGGACTGATACTGGAGCCCGAGCACTACCGCTCGGGCTTGGAGCCGCCCGGCATCCTGTCCGCCGCCGACAAGGAGTTCGCCCTGCGCTGGTACCCGCCCACCGGCCGGCCGGGTCCGCTGGTGCCGTTCCGTTCGGTGCCGCTCGGCCTCGGACCCGGCGAGCAGGCCGACTTCCGTCTGGACCCGCCGGAGACCCGCGAGTACACCGTGGGCACCTTCGGGGACAGCGACGCCGTCGTCGTCGTCTTCGAGGAGCGGGACGGCGTGCCCCGCTTCCTCGTCGGACAGGACGACGGAGGCACCTCCCGCAACGCCACCATCAGGGCCCGTTTCGTCAAGGGCCGCCGCTATGTCGTCCGGGTGCGCCTGTACTCCTCGTGGGGTGCGGGCGAGACCGCGGTCATGTGCTGGTGACCGCGCGGCTCCGCAAGCACCCGGGCGCCGCGGCCACAGTCCGGCGCCGGGGGCCGGCCGCGGACGCCACCTTCGGGGGACAGTGTCGCTTAGGCACTGAATGAAGGTGGTGTTCGTGGTCCGTCGGGCCCGCTGCTTCGGGGGAGGTGGCGGGCCCGGCTTCTTCTTGGGGGCTACAGCTCGACGACCTCGTCGATGATGTCCAGTACTTCACCGAGGCGTCCGCGTAGGCGTTCGACCATCAGGATGAGGCCGTCGGCTGGGAGTTGGGCGAGGTCTTCAGCGCGGGCGGAGTCGAGCTCGCGGCGCGCGTAGTCGATGCGGGCTCGCTGGAGGTTGGTGAGGGCCCCCGTGGGGTGGGGCTGCTCGTGGGTCATGTTCTGCCACCTGTGCTCTGCCGTGCTGAATGCGGGTCAGGTAATCGTTGGGTAGACGGTTGCGCGGTGCAATAAGCAGAGCGCGACGTCACTCGAACGTATGTTTCCTTGCGTGGGGGGTTGCAGGCAAACGATCAAAGATGCCTGATTTATCGTGCTGACTTAGGATGATCTTCCGCAGAGCGTTTGTCGAGTGCACCCACCCGACGACGACGCCTGGCTCCTAGAGCACAGCCGCGTCCTCGGCGAGCGCATCCGCACCGAACGCCACGACCGGAAGATCAGCCAAGAGCGGCTCTACCTCGGCGCCGGCATCAGTCGCGACGTCCTCCAGCGCATCGAATCCGGCCGCCACAACCCGACCTTCCACACACTGCATCGGATCGCCCGGGTCCTCGACATGCCGCTCTCCGACCTCGTCCGCTGAGCGGCCCGCCTCCGACGGGGGACGGAGACGGGCCGCGATCTCACCTACCAGTCAGGGCCTGGGCGGGGTCACGAATCCCCGCACCGGCCGCGGTTCCTGCGGGTCGCGCGATTCGGGCTGCTGCGCGTGCTTCCACGCTGCTACCAGCTCCGCATAGCGCGGGTCGATCCACTCGGACATCGGGCCTCCCTTCCCGGGCAGGCTATGCCACGCCGGGCTTCGGCTTGGACTGGACGATGATGTGCACTCGGGCCCGCGCTGGCACGCGCGGCCACCGAGACGAGCGTCTCGTCCGAGCGCAGAAAGCGGCCCCGGACAGCGGCCCCGGGCCGGGGGGGGGCCGGGGGCCCCCCCCGTCGTTCGTCCGGGTGCCGGGGTGCCTGGCCGAGGGGGCCGCCGGGCCGCGGGGGTGCCGAGCCGCCCGGATGCCGGCCCGCGGGGGTGCCGACCGCCCGGATGCCGACCCGCCGGGCTAAGGGGTACCGAGCCCGCCGGATGCCGGCCCGCCGGGCCACGGGGGGATGCCTGCCCGCCCGGGGTGCCGGGCCCGGGTCCTGACTAGCCCAGCGCCAGCCAGGCCACCGCCGCGATGACGACCACGGCGGCGACGATGCCGACGATCAGGCCGATGCGGGGCCCGGAGGAGGCGGCGGGGGCCGCCTGCCGGGCCTGCGGGGCCTCGTCGACGAACGCGCGGAACATCTGGGTGCTGCCTGCGGGGTCGTTGGTGCCCTGGGGGCCCTGGTTGTTAGCCATGGGCCGAGACACTAGCGAATCCGCGGGTGCCGCCCAAGTGCGGGGCTCCCGACCGCCCTTGCCCCGGCCCACAGGCCGCCACCTGCGCGTTTACTTTCGTAATACTTGTCTTTGCCAACTTTTTATGGCGCGATGACCGTTTTTGTTTGCCTGTAGCAACCAACGGAACTTATCGTTGCCCTAAGCAACGAATCGGGAGGTGCGCGCATGGCCGGGAAGGCGCAGTACGAGGAGCTGATCCGTCAGTTCAGCGCCTTCGGCGCCGTCAAGCGGGAGATGGGCCGGCTGCTGCCGGCCGACTACCCCGGCGGCTCCGCCGCCGTGATGACACTGCTCGGCCGGCACGGGGACATGCGCATGAGCAAGCTCGCGGAGCTGCTCGCCGTGGACATGTCGGTGACCAGCCGCCACGTCGCCCACGTCGCGGACCGGGGCTGGATCGAACGCTCCCCCGACCCCGCCGACAAGCGCTCGCGCATCCTGCGTCTGACACCCGAGGGGCAGGCCCAGCTCGACGACATCGCCGAGCGGACCACCCAGCTGCTCGCCCACCGGCTGAGCGACTGGTCCGACGACGAGGTCGGTCAGCTCTCCCGGCTCATGGCCCGCCTCAGGGCCAGCTTCGACGACTGCCGGACCCCCGCGGTCCGGCCTCCCGCACTGTCCGGGGACGAACCGTCCACCCGTACACCCGCGATCACCACGTAAGCAAAGGAAGTCCATGGCAACGACCACACCAGCCGGTGTGCGGGCTCATGCCAAGCACGGGGGAGGCTCCAACGGAGACGCTCCGATGACGCACCGGCAGATCATGGAAGCGCTGTCCGGGCTGCTGCTCGGCATGTTCTGCGCCATTCTGTCCTCGACCATCGTCACCAACGCGCTGCCCGAGATCATCGGCGACCTCGGCGGCGGCCAGAGCGCCTACACCTGGGTCGTCACCGCCTCGCTGCTGACGATGACCGCCTCGACCCCCCTGTGGGGCAAGCTCGCGGACCTCTTCAGCAAGAAGGCCCTGGTCCAGATAGCCCTGATCGTCTTCGTCATCGGCTCCGTCGTGGCCGGTCTGGCGCAGAACCCCGCGATGCTGATCACCGCGCGGGCCATCCAGGGCCTGGGCGCCGGCGGTCTCTCCGCCCTGGCGCAGATCATCATGGCCGCGATGATCGCCCCGCGTGAGCGCGGACGCTACTCCGGCTACCTGGGAGCGACCTTCGCCGTCGCCACCGTCGGCGGCCCGCTGCTCGGCGGTGTCATCACCGACACCAGCTGGCTCGGCTGGCGCTGGTGCCTCTACGTCGGCGTGCCCTTCGCCATCCTCGCGCTGATCGTGCTGCAGAAGACGCTGCACCTGCCCGTGGTCAAGCGGAAGGTGAAGGTCGACTGGGCCGGCGCCTTCTTCGTCACGGCGGCCGTCTCCCTGCTGCTCGTCTGGGTCACCTTCGCCGACGACAAGTACTCCTGGATGTCCTGGCAGACCGGCGCCATGGTCGGCGGCGCGGTCGTGCTGACGCTGCTCTTCCTGCTCGTCGAGAGCAAGGCGAGCGAGCCGATCATCCCGCTGCGGCTGTTCCGCAACCGCACCATCGCCCTGGCCTCGCTGGCCTCGCTGTTCGTCGGCATCGCGATGTTCGCGGGCACCGTCTACTTCAGCCAGTACTTCCAGCTGGCCCGGGACCAGTCCCCGACCATGTCGGGCGTCATGACGATCCCGATGATCGGCGGCCTGTTCATCTCGTCGACCGTCTCCGGCATAGTCATCACCAAGACCGGCAGGTGGAAGCGCTGGCTGCTGGCCGGCGGCGTGCTGCTCACGGCGGGCCTGGGCCTGCTCAGCACCATGCGCTACGACACCGCGTACTGGCACATCGCGATCTTCATGGCGCTGATGGGTCTCGGCGTCGGCATGATGATGCAGAACCTGGTGCTCTGCACGCAGAACCAGGTGGCCCCGAGCGACCTGGGCGCGGCCTCCTCCACCGTGACCTTCTTCCGGTCCCTCGGCGGCGCGGTGGGCGTCTCGGTGCTCGGCTCCGTGATGTCCACCCGGATCAGCCACTACGCCTCCGACACCATCGGGCAGCTCAGCCCGCAGGAGCAGGCGGCGGCCGCCAAGGCCGCCGGAAGCGGCGCCATCCCCGACATGGACCTGCTGCCCCACGGCATCCGCGAGTGGCTGGAGAGCGCCTACGGGCACGGCATCGCCGACATCTTCCTGTACGTCGCCCCGATCGCCCTGCTCGGCTTCCTGGTGACCCTGTTCATCAAGGAGGTACCGCTGCGCACCTCGGGCGCCCTCGCCCAGGCCGCGGAGGCCGCGGCCGGGTCCGCCCCGCCGGTGGCGGGGACCCCCGCCGAGGCCGCCCGGACCATCGACGAGCCGGTCCCGGCCGGTGCGATGGCGGCCGTGGCGGCGCCTTCCGCCGCGTCGGCCGTCTCGGACACCCGGGTCGCCGCCCCCATGGCCACCCAGCGGCTCGCCGCCGTAGCCACGGCGACCGGCTCCGGTGAGCCGATGGCGCCCGTCGCCGGTGGCATCGCGGTCCGCGGCTTCGTCCGCGGCGCCGAGTCCGCCCCGGTCCCGCAGGCCGCCGTCACGCTGATCTCGCTGGCGGGCCGGCAGCTGGGCCGGTCGGTCGCCCAGGCCGACGGCTCCTACGTGCTGGACGCGCCGAGCGCGGGATCGTACGTGCTGATCGCCTCCGCCGACGGCTTCCAGCCGCAGGCCTCCACGATCGTCGTGAACGACGAGCCGGTCGCCTACGACATCCTGCTCAGCGGCACCAGCGGACTGACCGGCCTGGTCCGGGCGCTGGAGAACGGGCTGCCGGTCAAGGACGCCATGGTGATCGTGACCGATGTGCGCGGCGACCTGCTGGCCAGCGCCGCCACCGGGGAGCAGGGCGAGTTCTCCTTCGCCGAACTGGTGCCGGGCACGGTGACCGTCGCGGTCAACGCGGCCGGCTACCGGCCGCGCGCCCTGCCGGTCGAGGTCGGCGGCACCGGGGTCACCCGGGTCGAGGTCGACCTCCAGGCCGGGGCCCAGGTCCAGGGCGTCGTCCGGGCGCCGCACGGCCCGCTGGCCGACGCCCGCGTCACCCTGGTCGACGCGGCGGGCAACGTGGCCGGCACGGCCACCACCGGCGCGGACGGGGCGTACGCCTTCACCGACCTGGACGCCGGTGAGTACACCGTCATCGCGACCGGCTACCCGCCGGTGGCGACGGCCCTGACGGTCGCAGGGCCGGGTGCCGACGGCCACGACATCGAGCTCGCCCACCCCGGCGAGTAGCGAGACCCCGGCCCGTGGTGGCGTGCGCGCTCTGAGCGGAGGTGCGCCCGCCCACCACGGGCCGGTTTCTTTACGACTTTCTTCACGACCACTTTCTGAGCCTTTGCAGGGAGAAAACGGGATGGGACTGACCGCGAGGATCCGAACGCGGGACGGATGGGCCGTGTCGCACGCGGTCGTCACGGTGACCGACATGACCGGCACGCAGGTGCTGCGCGCCGAGGCGGACACCGAGGGCACCGTGCGGGACGGCACGCCGCTCGCGCCCGGGGCGTACACCGTCATCGTCACGGCGGTCGGGTACGCGCCCGCCGCCTCCAGCGCGATCGTCACCGCGAGCGGCCGGGCCGAGGTAGGCACGGTGACGCTGGCCCGGCACGGCGGCACCGAACTGCCGCCGCCCGGACCGTGGACGGTCGACCCGGCGCACTCCGCCGTCTCCGCCGTCGCGCAGCACCTCGGCATCTCCAGCGTGCGGGGCCGGTTCACCGACTTCGCCGCCCTCGTCGAGATCGCCCCGGACGACGTCGCCAAGTCCCGGGTGGAGGCGGTGATCCGGGCCGCCTCCATCGACACCGGCAACGGCATGCGCGACACCCACCTGCGCTCGCCGGACTTCCTGGACGTCGAGCGGTTCCCGGAGATCACCTACCGCTCCACCGGGGTGTCCGAGGCCGGTCCCGACCGCTGGACGGTCCACGGCGAGCTGGGGCTGCACGGCGTCGTCCGCCCGGTCGACCTGGACCTGGCCTACCTCGGCACCGGCGCCGACCCGTGGGGCGGCGTCCGGGCGGCGTTCCGCGCGACGACCGAGCTGCGCCGCGAGGACTTCGCCATGAACTACAACCAGGTCGTCCAGGCCGGTATCGCCGCCATCGGGACGACGCTCAGGGTCGAGCTGGACATCCAGGCGGTCCAGGGGGAGTCACTGCCGGCCGTCTGACGCGGCGCCGGACGCCCGGGCCACCAGCTCGCCGCAGAGATCCCGGAGCTTGACGTTCCGGTGCTGCGAGGCCCGGCGCAGCCGCTCCAGGGCCCGGTGGGCGTCGATGCGCTCCCGGGCCATGAGCATGCCGACCGCCTGGTCGATGACGCCGCGGGAGAGCAGGGCGGTGCGCACGTCGGCCGCCGAGGCCTGCTGCCGTTCGATGCGCAGGGCCTCGTTCACGGCCTCTGCCGCCCGCTCGGCGAAGACGCGGGCGGCGTCCCGGCCGTCGGGCGAGGGAGTCCGGTTCGAGGCCGTAGAGGCTGAGCGCGGCGCCCGTCTCCCCCTGGCGCAGGTCCAGGCCGCTGGGCAGGCCGGTGCTGCCCGCCGGCGTCACGCAGCAGGGTGTCGAGCCCCTGGCTGCGTGCCATCGCCCGGTCGAGGGTGTCGGGGATCTCCGAGGTCATGCTCCTGCGTCTGTCCCGTCACCGCTCGTTGACGCCTCGGCCGCCCGAACCCGTGTTCGCGTCGACGATGCGCCGGGCCAGGTCGCGCAGCTTCACGTTCTCCCGCTGGGATGCCTTGACCAGGGACTCGAAGGCGCCGGCCGCGTCGATGTCCAGGCGCTCCATGAGGATGCCGGTGGCCTGGCCGATCAGGTCCCGGGTGCGCATCGCCTCGGTGAGCTGCTCGCGCACGGTCGCCGAGTCCAGGGCGAGCGAGACATGGGCGGTGAACAGCCGTCCGATGCGGGTGGCCTCCTCGTCGAAGGCCTGCGGTTTACGCGCGTACGCCGTCAGCACGGTCAGGCGGCGCCGGTCGGCGCGCAGCCGCAGCGACAGTGCCGAGCGCAGGCCGAGGCCGGACAGCGCGTTGCCGCCGCCGTCGGCCTCGCTGTCGTCCGTCCGCACCACGGGCGTGGTCCACAGGCGCTCCCAGTCCGGGTGCGGGGTGTGGCCCGGGGTGTGGCCCCCGTGCCGGGGCTCGGCGGCGAACCGTACGGTCTCGTCGCTCCAGGCGAGGGTGCGCAGCCGGCCGCTGCGCTGGATCTCCGCGATGCCCGCGTGCTCGGCGTCGGGCAACAGACGCACCGCCAGCTCGACGGCGGCGGTCATGGTGTCGTCGGGGGTGCCCGTCCCGTGCAGGTGGCGTGCCGCCGCCGTCAGGGACTCGGCCAGCTCGAAGCCCACCGGAAAACGCGGCAAATCAGGAATATCGGACGCAGTCACCACGAACCTCTTCGGCATGCCCGGCCAAACGGCCGTGCGCAGGAGAGCTCCGCAGCACATTCCCGACTGCGAGCACAGGACGAACAGCACTTTAGCTGCTTGGTTGCGTGCCGGTGACGCCCGGCCGAAGGAGCGGGTGGCCGCCTTCCGTACCGCCCGACCACGTGGTGGAATGGGGAGCGGGTCAGGAAGCGGCCCGGCCGGAAGCCGGACGGACATCTGTCAGGTGAGTGCTGTGACCTTCCTCCCCCAACCCTGCGGGCCGCGCGAGCCGAGTGATCCACCCGACGGCGCCGTGCTCGCCATGCCCAGCGAGATCGACTTCTGCAACGCCTCGGGGCTGCTGCCCCTGATCATGGCCGCCGTGGACCAGCGGCCCGCCGGCTTCCGTCTGCTCGTCCTGGACCTGTCCGCGACCCGCTTCATGGACTCCCAGGGCGTCCGCCTCCTCACCGCGGTACGCCGCCGCCTGCCCGCCGACGCCCGGCTGCGGGTGGTGGCCGCCCCGAAGGGCGTGCCGAGCCGCGTCCTGGAACTCTCCGGCCTGCGCCGGGACGTCCCGGTGTACGACAACCTCGCGGAGGCGGTGCGCACGGGAAGTGGCACGGGGGCCTAGGGTCCGGCCGGCGGCAGAGGCGGCGTGCCCCGGCGGGCGCGGTGAGCAGGGGCCGGTGCGGCCGTGGGCAAGGCGGAGGAGGGGGCCGACGCGACGGGGCACCGCCCGGCGAGGAGCCGTGCCCCGCGGCCGCGGGTCGAGTCCCCGCCCGGCGGGACGGCGGACCCCCTCGCCGGTGCGTGGCGGCCTAGGCTGGCCGCATGGCACCGAACATCGCGACGAACACCCGTGTCTCCCTCGCCGAGTTGCTGGACTTCGTCCGCCCCCGGCACCGGGCGATCCTGCTCACCCGGCGGGGCGACGGCAGCCCGCAGGCGTCGCCGCTGACCTGCGGGGTCGACGACTTTGGCCGGATCGTCGTCTCCACCTACCCGGAGCGGGCCAAGACCCGCAACGCGCGCCGTGACCCGCGGGTCAGCCTCCTCGTGCTCAGCGACGAGTGGAACGGCCCCTGGGTCCAGATCGACGGCACGGCGGAGGTCATCGACTCGCCCGACTCCGTGGAGCCGCTCGTGGAGTACTTCCGCAACATCTCCGGCGAGCACCCCGACTGGGACGAGTACCGGGAGGCCATGATCCGGCAGGGCAAGTCGATCGTCCGGGTGACGCCGGAGAGGTGGGGGCCGGTGGCGACCGGCGGCTTCCCGGCGCGGCTGGCGACGGACGACTGAGGAGCGGGGCCGGAGGGCCGGGGGCCGGAGGGCCGGGGGCCGACGGCTGATCGCTGAGGGGCTGCCGGCTGACGGCTGACGGCTGACCCGCGGTCAGCCTCGTTCGACCATCGCCTCGATGCCCGCGACCAGCAGGTCAAGGGCGAACTCGAAGTCCCGGTCGAGCATCTCCGCGACGGTGCCGCCGCCGCGGGCCGCCATGATCTCCTGGGCCTCCCCGATGACGCCCGCGGTGTCCGGCACCTCGGTCGCCGCGTCCATCGAGTCCTGGAAGTACTCGTCCGGGCTCCGGCCGGTGTCCGCCGCCCGGGCGAGGAAGCGGCCCTCGACGGTGCCGTAGCCGTGGACGAACTGGAACACGGCGGACATGGCCCCGGTCAGCCGGTGCTCGGGCAGGCCGCTGCCGCGCATGACGGCCTGCACCGCCCGGGAGAAGGCCAGCGAGTGGGGCCCGATGTTGAGATACGTGCCGAGCAGCGGGGCCAGCCACGGGTGGCGCACGAGCAGCGTGCGGTTCTCCCTGGCCAGCGTGCGCAACTGCGCGCGCCAGTCCTGGCCGGCCTCGGGGTCGGGGTGCCGCAGCTCGCCGAAGACCGCGTCCAGGGCGAGTTCGAGCAGCTCGTCCTTGGTGTCGACGTACCAGTAGACGGACATCGCGGTGACGTTCAGCTCGGCGGCCAGCCGGCGCATGGAGAACCCTGCCAGCCCCTCGGCGTCCAGCAGCCGGACCGTGGCCTCGGTGATCCGCTCCCGGTCCAGCCCCGACGGCTGCCCGCCACGGCGCCCGCCGCGCCGCCCCGCGTCCGCCATCCAGACACTGGCCCGGGGGCCCTGCCGCCCTGCCTTCGCCATGCGCGTCTTCTCCTCGACTCATCGAACGCCGGTCAGCCGGACGCCCCGTAAGGGGCGCGGGGAACGGCGCGACCAGCCACGACGGGCCGGCAGCCGCACGACTACCCTGCCACCCCACCCCTCAGGCGGCCACCTTCTCCGCCCGCCGCAGCAACACCGCCGCCACCACCCCACCGAGCAGCACGGCCACCGCCCCCACCAACTGACTGCTCTCAAGACCGGAAGAGAACGCGTCGATCACCCGCTCCCGCTCCGCCTCTCCCTCCACCGCGGCCAGAGCACCCGGCAACGACGTCGCCGCGACGGGCACCAGCGCCGCGAACCGCGAGTTCAGCACCGCCCCCAGCACGGCCACTCCCAGCCCGTTGCCGAACTCCGCCAACGTGCCGTTGACCCCCGCGCCGACCCCGGCCCTGGCCGGCGGTATCGCGCTCATCAGGGCGTGTGCCATGGCCGGGTTGCCGAGCGCGCACCCCACGCCGATCAGCAACAGCCCCAGCAGCGTGCCGGCGTAGCCCTGCCCGGTCAGCGTGGCGATGGCCACCAGGCCCGCCGACATCAGCACCATGCTCAGCAGCACCGCCACCGGCGTACCCAGCCTGGCCAGCCACTTCGCCGCCACCCCGGAGAAGTTCAGCAGCACCACCGTCAGGGCCAGCGGCGCCGTCCGCAGCCCCGCCTCCAACGGGCCGTAGCCGAGCACGAACTGGAGGTGCTGGGTCAGCAGGAACAGCGCGCCGCCCATCCCGAAGGTGATCAGCACCAGCCCGGCAACCGCGCCCGTGAACCGCTGGTCGCGGAAGAACTGGAGGTCGAGCATCGGATACGGGATCCGGCTCTCCCAGTACGCGAAGAGGGCGAGCACCCCCACCGCGACGGCGGCCGTGGCCAGGACCCTGCCGGACGCCCAGCCGTGCTCGGGGCCGGAGATGATCGCGTAGACGAGCGCGGCCATGCCGATCGTGGAGAGGACGGCGCCGAGCAGATCGGGGCGGTCGCCCCGCCGGTCCTTCGACTCGGGGACCAGGGTCACGACCGCGATCAGGCCGAGGGCCACGACCGGCAGGTTGATCAGGAAGATCGCCCCCCACCAGAAGTGGTCCAGCACGAACCCGCCGATCAGCGGACCGCAGGCGAAACCGAGCGCGCTGACCGCGCTCCAGATGCCGATGGCCTTCGCGTGCTCGGCGGGTGCGAAGATCTGCATGACCACGGCGAGTGTGGTGGTCAGCAGCAGGGCGCCGCCGACGCCCATCCCGGCCCGTGCCGCGATGAGCTGGCCGGTGGTCTCCGCGAGACCCGCGGCCAGCGAGCCCAGGCCGAACAGGGCGAGGCCGGTCGCGAGCATCTTCCTGCGGCCGTACCGGTCGGCGGCGCTGCCCGCGGTGAGCAGCAGGCCGGACTGCACCAGCGAGTAGGCGTTGATCATCCACTGGATGTCGGACGTGGCCGCGCCCAGCTCGTCGGTGAGCGAGGGGATGGCCACGTTGAGCACGGTGTTGTCCAGGACCACCGTGAGCTGGGCGAGGCTGATGACACCGAGGATCAGCCAGCGCTGCGGGTGGCCCTGGACCGTGGGGGCGGTCTTCTGTTCCTGGGAGGACGTCGTCATATTGTACAGCGTATAGGAACTCCCATACGCTGTACAACACGACGGTGTCAGCTCGTCTGCCGGGTGAGGTCGTAGAAGGTGGCCGAGCCTGCCGTGACCTCCTTGAAGTTGGCCTCGACCCAGGAGGTGATCTGGGACGCGGTGCCGGAGTCGCCGCCCATGCCCCCGCCCATGCCGCCGCCGCCGATGAAGTAGTGGATCCTGCCGTCCGCCACGTACTTCTTGAACTGGGCCAGGGTCGGTGACGGGTCCGTGCCGTTGAAGCCGCCGATCGCCATCACCGGGTCGCCGGTGCTGAGCTGGTAGCTCGCGGCGTTCTGGGCGCCGATCGCGGCGGCCGCCCAGGTGTAGTCGGCGGCGTCCGTCTCCAGGAGCTTCTTGGCCTCGGAGTCGACCTGGGCGCCGTTGAGCAGACCGCCCGCGCCGCCGCCCATGCCGCCGGCGCCCGTGCGCCCGCCTTCGCCTGCCTGGCCGTTGGGGGTCGTGCCGGTGCCGGGGGTGCCGCCAGGAAATCCGCCGCCGGGGCCGCCTTGGCCCTGCCCCTGTCCCTGCCCGGGTGCGTTCCCGCCGCCGGGGAAACCGCCACCGCCCCGGCCGCCGCCACCGCCCGGGCCGCCCATGCTCGCGCCGGACGGACCGGCCGTGACGATGGAGCCACTGTGCCCCTCCCGCACGGTGCTCAGCGTGTACGCGGTCGGCGCCGCCAGCGACGCCACGAGGCCCAGCCCGGCCACCGCGAGGACGGTCCGGCGCCCCAGCCGCCCGGCGAACACCAGCCCCAGCGCGGCGACCAGGCCGCCGGCCAGGACCAGCCACTTCAGCCACGGCAGGTAGTCGGGCGTGCGGTTGAGCAGGACGTATCCCCACGCCGCGGTCGCCGTGACGGCCGCCGCGAGGGCGAGCGAGGCCCAGATCAGCTCCCGCCGTTCCCACAGCGCCGCGGCGCCCATGCCGACCACGGCCGCCAGGTAGGGCGCGAGGGCCACCGTGTAGTACTGGTGGAAGATGCCGGCCATGTAGCTGAAGACGGCCGCGGTCATCAGCAGCGAACCGCCCCAGACCAGGAAGGACCCGCGTGCGGTGTCCGTTCGGCCCGCGCGGCGCGTGGCGACCAGGCCCGCGACGAGCAGGATCAGGGCGGCCGGCAGCAGCCAGGAGATCTGGCCGCCGATCTCGGAGTCGAACATCCGGTCCCAGCCGGTCTCGCCCCACATGCCGCCGCCCGCGCCACCGGGGCCACCACCGCCGCCGACGCTGCCGGTCTCCTCGCCGCCCAGCCGGCCGAGGCCGTTGTAGCCGAAGGTCAGCTCCAGGAAGCTGTTGTTCTGCGAGCCGCCGACGTACGGGCGGGACGACGCCGGCCACAGCTCCACCACCGCGACCCACCAGCCGCCGGAGACGACGATGGCGAGGGTCGCCAGCGCGAGCTGCCCGAGCCGCCTGCGCAGCCGCACCGGCGCGCAGACGCCGTAGACGAGGGCGAGCGCGGGCAGGATCAGGAAGGCCTGGAGAGTCTTCGCCAGGAAGGCGAAGCCGATCGCGACGCCCGCCCACACCAGCCACTTGGTCCGGCCGTCCTCCAGCGCCCGTACGACGAGGTAGCAGGCGACCGACATCAGCAGCGCCAGCAGCGCGTCCGGGTTGTTGAAGCGGAACATCAGGGCGGCGACGGGCGTGAGCGCCAGCACCGTACCGGCGATCAGGCCGGCCGCGGGGCTGAACCGGCGGCGCACGGCCGCGTACACGACAGCGACCGTCGCGACGCCCATCAGCACCTCGGGGACGAGGATCGACCAGGAGGAGAGCCCGAAGATCCGCACCGCCAGCGCCATCGGCCACAGGGCGGCCGGGGGCTTGTCGACGGTGATGGCGTTGCCCGCGTCGAGCGAACCGAAGAAGAACGCCTTCCATGACTGGCTGCCCACCTGCACGGCCGCCGAGTAGAAGGAGTTGGCGTAGCCGGAGGCGCCGGCAGGGAGCCGGGAGAAGGGTCGGGAGGAGAGTCGGTTCGCATGGGACCGACTCTTCTCAAGTCCCCTGTCGCACCCGTGTGGTGAGGCTGTGCCGTGCCTGTGAGTGCGCCCGGTCACCGACCGGGTCAGGCGGCGCGGGCAGCCGCACGGTGAAGACCGTCCGCCCCGGCACGCTCGCGACCGTCACACCGCCGCCGTGCGCGGTCGTCACCGCGTGCACGATGGCGAGCCCGAGCCCCGTCGAGCCGGTGGCCCGGGAGCGCGCGGAGTCGCCCCGCGCGAACCGTTCGAAGACGTGCGGCAGCAACTCAGCCGGGACCCCCGGCCCGTTGTCCTCGATATCCACGCACAGCCACCCGCCGCTCGCGCGCACGCGCGCCGTGACGGTGGTGCCGGGCGGGGTGTGGTTGCGGGCGTTGCCCAGCAGGTTGACCAGCACCTGCTGGAGCCGGGCGGCGTCCGCCGAGACCGGTGCCGGTTCCTCGGGCAGGTCGAGCCGCCAGTTGTGGCCGAGGCCGGCCGCGCGGACGTCGCTGACGGAGTCCACGACCAGCGGTACGAGGTCGGTCCGCTCGGACCGCAACGGCCGCCCGGCGTCGAGGCGGGCGAGCAGCAGCAGGTCCTCGACCAGCAGGGTCATCCGCCCGGCCTCGGACTCGATGCGGCCCAGCGCGTGCCGGGTGTCGGAGCCGACCTGTTCGCGTCCCCTGCGGGTGAGTTCGGCGTACCCGCGGATGGAGGACAGTGGGGTGCGCAGCTCGTGGCCGGCGTCCGCGACGAACTGCCGTACCCGCGTCTCGCTCTCCTGCCGTGCGTGCAGCGCCCCGTGCACGTGGTTGAGCATCCGGTTGAGCGCGGACCCGACCCGTCCGACCTCGGTGTGCGGGTCGCACTCGGACTCCGGGACGCGTTCGTCGAGGTTCACCTCGCCCTTGTGCAGGGGGAGTTCGGAGTCCCGGGTGGCGGTGGCGGCGACCCGGCGCAGGGGGCGGGTGGCGACGCCGACGATGACGGTCCCGGCGAGGGAGGCGGCGATGAGACCGGCGGCGGTGACGCCGGCCTCGACGAGGATCAGGGTGTTGATGGTGCCGGTGACCTCGGAGGTCGGGACGGCGGCGTAGTAGCCGTCCTTGTACTCCACGCGGTAGTCGCCGAGGTCGCCGATCGCGACGGTGCGCCGGTCGCCGTCCCGGGGAACGGACGCCAGCGCGGCGCGCTCCGCCTCGGTGAGGGCGACCGGGCTGGTGCCGCTGAAGTTGGTGCTGGCGTCGTCCTTCTTGCCGTACTTGGCGTCGACGACGACACCGTCCCGGACCTCGGCGACGATCGTGCCGCGAGGCTGCGGTCCGCGGGTGACGAACTCGTCGAGGTCCATCCGCTGCGGGCCGCTGCCGCCGGGCCCGGGGTCGCCGGGCGGCCCGAAGCCGGACACCCGTATGGCGACCTCGCGCAGCTGCTTGTCCAGCTGTTCGTACAAGTGCGACCGCAGCGCCACCGTCGTCACCGTCCCGATCACCGCGCAGACCACGGCGATCAGCGCCACCGACGCGACGACGAGCCGGGTCCGCAGGGTCCGCGGCCGCGTTCGTCGCGGTCGGCTCATGCGGCGGCGGGCTTGATCAGGTAACCGGCTCCGCGCCGGGTGTGGATCATCGGCTCGCGTCCGGCGTCGATCTTCCGCCGCAGGTACGAGATGTACAGCTCGACGACGTTGGCCTGACCGCCGAAGTCGTACGACCACACGCGGTCCAGGATCTGCGCCTTGCTCAGCACCCGCCGCGGATTGCGCATCAGGAACCGCAGCAGCTCGAACTCGGTGGCGGTGAGGTGGATGCCGTCGCCGCCCCGGGTGACCTCGTGGCTGTCCTCGTCCAGCGTGAGGTCGCCGACGACCAGGACGGACTCGGAACGCCGGTTGGCGGCGCCCGAGCGCCGGATCAGGCCGCGCAGCCGGGCGACGACCTCCTCCAGGCTGAACGGCTTGGTGACGTAGTCGTCCCCGCCCGCGGTCAGCCCGGCGATACGGTCCTCGACCGCGTCCTTGGCGGTCAGGAACAGCACCGGCACGTCCGGCAGGTCGCGGCGCAGCCGCCCCAGCACGCTCAGGCCGTCCATGTCGGGCAGCATCATGTCCAGCACGACGGCGTCGGGCCGGAAGTCCCGCGCGGTCTGGACGGCGCCGTGGCCGTCACCGGCGCTGCGGATCTGCCAGCCCTCGTAGCGCAGGGCCATGGAGAGCAGTTCGGTGATGGACTGCTCGTCGTCCACCACAAGCACCCGGACGGGGCTCCCGTCCGGCCTCAGCACTTCGGTGCGCCCCTGGGGCGAGGTCGTGGTCATACCGGACACGATGTCGGGGCGCTCTGAGAACGCCCTTTCCCCAACCTGTGATTTCTCTGAGAACCACAGGGGGTCTCAGGTCCGGGGTCTCAGGTCCGGGGGTGCTCAGGTCCGGGGGTCGGGGTTGCGGTACGTCGACCAGCGGCGGGCCCTCTCGCTCGCCGTCCACAGCCGGTCGAAGGTCTCCAGGCGAACTCCAGGCACCCAGCCCCGCCCAAGCACGATCCCCCTACCGCACGCGGCCCGGCTGTTCGGCCTGCCCCGGCGTCTCAGCCCTCCGCCAGCCCGAACAGCCGCGCCCCGTTGTCGTGGCACACCCCCCGCAGCCACGCGTCCCCCAGGTCCAGCCGCTCCAGGGCGTGCAGCTGGTGCAGGTACGGGTACGGGATGTTGGGAAAGTCCGACCCGAGCAGGACCCGGTCGCCGAGGTCCGCCAGCCTGGGCAGCGCCCGGCGTGGAAAGGGCGCGAGGCGCTCGCTGAAGTCGGTGAACGCCATGGTGGTGTCCAGCCGCACCTCGCCGTACCGCTCGGCGAGGTCGAGGAAGTCCTCGTACTCGGGCATCCCGAGGTGCGCGACGACCAGCCGCAGCCGGGGGTGCCGGGCCAGCACCCGGGCTATCGGCTCGGGCCCGGTGTGCTTGCCGGGCGCGGGCCCGGACCCGCAGTGGATGACGACGGGTATCCCCGCCTCGGCGAGCACGCCCCAGGCGGCGTCGAGCAGTTCGTCGGCCGGGTCGTACGCCCCCACCTGCACGTGCGCCTTGAAGACCCGCGCCCCCGACTCGACGGCCCGGCGGACGTACGTCTCGACGCCCGGCTCCGGGAAGAGGGTGGAGGTGTGCAGGCAGTCGGGCGTGCGGCGGGCGAAGTCCACCGCCCAGCCGTTCAGCCACTCGGCCATCCCGGCCTTGTGCGGATACAGCATGGCCGTGAAGGCTCGCACGCCGAACTCCCGCAGCAGCGCCGCGCGTTCGCCCTCCTCCTGCCGGTAGGTGATCGGCCACTCGAACCCGCCGGTCAGCGGGCCGAGGCCGTCGAAGTAGGCCCAGACCTTGGCCAGTACGCGCTCGGGCATGAAGTGCGTGTGCACGTCGACCAGCCCGGGCAGCCCGAGCCCTTCCCAGAACCGCCGGATCTGCCCGGCCTCGTGATCACTCATGGGGCCACGATCGCGCCCGGCCCGCCCCCGGACAAGGGAGCAGGTCTCAGAACAGCTCAGAACAGCTCGTCCTGCACCCCGGCCGCTTCCCTGAACTCGCGCACCGGCACGGCGCAGGGCTCCCCGTCGGCGGACACCAGCTCCCACCCCGTCATCAGCCGGGTGTCGAGGACGACGACCCCGCGCTCCGTCGCCAGATGCAGATCCGGCCCGGCGGCCGCCACCAGCTCGCCCCCGATCGCCCCGCCGGCCACCAGCTCGGCCACCTCTCCCACGGCTGCCGGGCACCGGTCCGGACCCTCGATCCCGAAGACGCCCGCGTGGTCCACACCCCAAAACCGCTCCGGCGTCAGCGACTCCGGCCAGCCGCCGAGCGCCACCGCCCGCGCGTGCAGCTCCGCGATCTCGGCCGACCGCTCCGCCCGCGCCCCGGGCAGCGCGGCGCGCACCGCCCGCTTGTGGGCGTACGGAATCCGGTCCGGGACGCCCAGCGCGGCCCGCAGCAGCTCCTCGGTCCGGCGCGCGGCCATCAGGGGCCCGCAGCCCAGCCAGCTGAAGCAGACGGCGCCCTGCTCCAGCAGCCGGGCCGCGCCCCGCGCCTGCGCGGTGATCCCCACCTTGACCAGTCCGGGCCCGAACCAGGCCAGATAGACGCGGTACGGCCGCGGATCGTCCGCGATGGTGTCGGCGGCCACGGAGTGCGCCCGGTCCAGCCGCGCGCACTCCTCGCACCTCGCCCCCGTGCTCCGCCCCGGCACACCGGCCCGCACCGGGCACGCGTTCCCCCGTGCTCCCACGCATGTCCGCACACCCCCTTCGGCGACCGCGAAGGCCACCCGTCTCCCCCGGTCCAGGGCACTGCTCCGCCCCCCGACCCACGTCAGCACGGGACCCTCGGCCGTCCAGCGCAGCCCCGCGCACTTCCATGCCTGTGCCATCACCGTCGAGACTAGAGGCAGCCACTGACAACGGCGGAAGTACCGTATGGACATGGCAGAGAGTGAGCCGATGTGCCCCGAGCGCCTGGTCATGGAGCACGTCACCAGCCGCTGGGGCACCCTGGCCCTGATCGCGCTGCTGGAGCGCCCCTACCGCTTCAGCGAGCTGCGCCGTGAGATCGGCAGGGTCAGCGAGAAGATGCTGGCCCAGACCCTGCGCACGCTGGAGCGCGACGGCCTGGTCCACCGGGACGCCAAGCCGGTGATCCCGCCCCGCGTCGACTACTCCCTGACCGGCCTCGGCCGCGAGGCCGCCGAGCAGGTCAGGGACCTGGCGCTGTGGACGGAGCGGCGGATGGCGGCGGTCGAGCGGGCCCGCGAGGCGTACGACGCCGCGGGAGCCCGAACCACCACCGCCTCCGGCGTCACTGCTTCAGGACCGCCTTCATGACGCTCTTGGCGATCGGCGCGCCGAGACCGCCACCGGAGATGTCCTCACGGGAGATGTCCATGTCGGTCGGGTCGATGAAGACGGCCACGGCGACGGAGGACCCGTCCTGATTCTTGCCGTAGGAGACGAACCAGCCGTAGGGCACCTCGTCGTTCACGTCGACACCGCGCTGCGCGGTACCGGTCTTGCCGCCGACCGTGACGCCTTCGATCTGGGCGCGGCGGGCGCTGCCCTCCTTGGCGGTGAACTCCATCATCTCCTGGACCTTCTGCGCGGTCTCGGCGGAGACGGCCTCGCTCATCACCGCGGGCTCGGTCTTCTCCAGGGTGCCGAGGTCCGGTCCCTTGACCTCGTCGACGATGTAGGGCTGCATGACCTTGCCGTCGTTGGCCAGTCCGGCGGTGACCATGGCCATCTGCATCGGCGTACTGGTCAAGCTGCCCTGGCCCATGCCGGTGAGCGCGGTGCCCGGCGCGTCGAGGTCCTCCGGGTAGAGGCTCTTGGAGGCGAGCAGGTCGCCGAAGTCCTCGGAGTAGACGTCCTCGTTGAACCCGAACTTCTGCGCCGTCTCGCGCATCTTGTCCTGCCCCAGCTTGGAGGCGGCGTCCAGGAAGACGTTGTTGCACGAGTACTGCATGGCGGTCTTCATCGAGGCCTTGTTGCAGACCGCGTCGCCGGCCTCACTGCCGATCTTGTTGCTGGCCTGCGGCAGCTGGTAGGGGGAGGCGGCGTCCGTGCGGGCGTCGACGTCCGTGACGGCCCCGTGCTCCAGGGCGGCGGCCGCGGTGAGGATCTTGAAGGTCGAGCCCGGCGGGTAGGTCTCGCGCAGCGCGCGGTTGGCCAGCGGCTTGTTCTTCTGCTTGTCCAGCGCCACGAAGCGGTCGGACTCCTTGAAGGTGTTGCCCGCGAACGTCGACGGATCGTAGGAGGGCGCCGAGACCAGCGCCAGCACCTTCCCGGTCTGCGGGTCCAGCGCGACCACGGCACCGCGGGCGCCCTTCAGGTCGGTCAGCCCGTCCCAGGCGGCCTTCTGCGCCTTCGGGTCGATGGTGGTGACCACCGACCCGGCCCGCCGTCCCTCACCGCTGACGACGTCGGCGAACCGCTGGAAGGCCAGCCGGTCGTCCTTGCCGGTGAGGATGGAGTCGTAGGTCTTCTCCAGCAGCGTCATGCCCTGGGCCTGCGACGCGTATCCGGTCACCGGCGCGTACATCGGACCGTCGGTGTAGGTGCGCTTGAACTTGAGGTCGGTGCCCTTGACCTCGGCGGAGCCGGTGATGGCCCGGCCGCCGACGACGATGTCGCCGCGCGCGGTGGCGAACTGCTCGATCTGGACCCGTCGGTTCTTGTCGTCGGAGGCGAGCTCCGGGGCACGGACGTACTGCAGCCAGTTCGCCCGGATCAGCAGGCCGAGCACCAGCAGCCCGCAGAAGATCGCCACGGCCCTCAGCGGCTTGTTCACCGGGGGCCTCCGTCGAGGCTCGGCCGGTCGGATATGAAGAAGATGCGTCCTCGCAACATGCGCACACCCTAGACATACTCGCGAAAGACGATCACGCCGACCGGAAAACACCGAAGGCCCGCCGATAAATTCGACGGGCCTCCGACAGCTGTGCACTCGGCAGGATTCGAACCTGCAACCTTCTGATCCGTAGTCAGATGCTCTATCCGTTAAGCTACGAGTGCTTGTCTTCTTCAGTTTTACCGCCGCTCCCGGCCCTTCCGGCCCGCTCGCGGCGACAGGAAGAACATTACATGACTGCCGCCGCCATGTGAAATCCGTTAACCGCACCCCTTGTGAGCTGCGAAAACGGCCTTCAGACGGGTGTGCGCAACCCTGGGCGACAGCGAAGCCCCGGCCGGGTGGGCCGGGGCTTCGGTGATCGGTGCGGAGGCGGAGGGATTTGAACCCTCGATGGGCTTTAAGACCCAAACCGCATTAGCAGTGCGGCGCCATAGACCGGACTAGGCGACGCCTCCAGACAACATCACCATCTCGCGGGCGAGCGCGAGTGGCGCGTGCCGATGATGACACAGTTGAGCGCGCTGTCACCAATCGAGCCCCACGGTACTAGGCGGGCGGGCCGCGGGGCAAAACCCTTACGGCGCGGACGGCGGAACGCCGCGCAACGTCCGGCGCGCCCGCGCGTTGGTCAGGTCATGTTCCAGGTCACCCGTATCCCCGCCGCCCGCCTCCTCGGCGCCGCCGCCCTGTCCGTCGCGACCCTCGCCTCCCTCTCCGCCGCCCACCCGGCCGCGGCCTTCGGCACCGGTGCCGGCACCGGTGTCCCGGCCGCTGATCACCTCACCGTCACCGTCCGGGGCGCCGGCCCGGGCGCCGACGGGACGTTCGAGCTGTACTGCAACCCGAGCGGCGGCAACCACCCCGACCCGGAGGGCGCCTGCGCCGTCGTCGAGCGCGACACCCGCTGGGGCCAGGACACCTTCGCCCCGGTCCCGGAGGGCAGCGTCTGCACCATGCAGTACGGCGGCCGGGCCACCGCGCACGTCACCGGCGTCTGGGCCGGACGCCCCGTCGACGTGACGTACGACCGGCGCGACGGCTGCGAGATCTCCCGCTGGGACCGCATGGTGCCGCTGCTGCCCGAGGCGGGGGCGCCGGGACGGTCGTAGGGGGCGCGGAGCGCGGTCACGGGCGGCGAACGTGTGAGCGGCGGGGCGCCCCCCCCGCGCGGGGCCGCGCCCCGCAGTTTTGGCAGAGCAGGGGGGGCCGCCCCCGGGGCCCGCCCCCCCCCCCCGGGGGCGCCCGCCGGGCT